>JAAXJP010000178.1 GCA_012269805.1 Rubrivirga sp. | reverse complement strand
CGCGACCGCGAGCCCCGAGCCGTTGAGGACCACGCCGCCCTGGAAGCGGGCCACACCCAGGAGCGTCGGGTCGCCGCCGTAGCGGTCGAACACGACGTCGGTCCCGAGCACGACGCCGGGCGCGGCGACGGTCATGTAGAGGCTGCCGTCGTTGAGGGCCGGGAAGGTGCCGTCGGGCCACGCGGTTTGGACCGTCGCGTAGAGCGCCTTCTCGAGGATCCCGTCGCGGTAGGCGTAGATCTGTCGCCCCGGCTCGTTGCGGTGGATGGCCTCGGCGAAGTAGAAGAACGGCCAGATGGCGTATCGGGCGTAGTACGGCCCCTCCATGTAGTAGCCGTCGGGCGAGAACAGCTCGTCGAGCTGGCGGAGGAAGCCGGCCTCGCCGCTCTTGTCGGTCCCGTAGAGCGCCTGCTCCACGAGGTCCGGGTCGCCGAGGACGTAGCCGGCCATCCCGACGGCCGCGGCCGCCCACGTCCCGTGGTTGTGGACCCGGTCGAGCGAGAAGGCGCCCTCGCCCGTGAACCACTCGAGCATGGGCCGGAACACGCCCGCCTCGATCGTCGCCCGCTCCTCCGCCGTGAGCGCGTCGCAGACGTTGTCGTACCCGATGATGGTGTGGACGAGCCAGACGTTCTCGTTGAGGAGCTGGTGGAACAGCTTGCCCGGGACCTGCCGCTCGCTGAGGGGGTGCGGCCCCAGCGCCGGGTACATCTCCGCGTACTGCAGCAGCATGTCGCGGACGAAGTCGGCGTAGCGGCGCTCGCCGGTGATCTGATAGAGCAGCCCGGCCGCCTTCATCTCGCGGTAGTTCTGCTTGTGCCGCTCGTGGGCGTAGCCGCCGGCCTCGCCCGGCGGCGGCGTCTCGATGGGCGCCGAGAACGCCTCCTCCATCATGGCGACGTCGGCCTCGATCGTCGCGTCGAGGAGGGCGTACTGGCCGCGTGCGGCGCGGATGGCCTCGATCTCGGACGGGGAGACGAACACGTTGGGGCGCACCGCCTCGGCGCCCGGAGCGGGCGTGCTCGTCGCCGTCCCCTGTGCGCAGGCGGTACCGCCCAAGAGGAGCGCGGCGAGCGGGAGGAGGCGGAGCACGAGCATCGCGGACGGAGGGGCAGGGGCGCGTCCGCCGAGGTGGGAGCGCTTCCGGTTCGAGCCCAGTCTACCTGTAACATGTCATACAAGTCAAGCCGACCGGCGTACTTTGCCCGCTCCGCGCCCCTCTCCATCCGGACGGGCGGCCCGCACCCGCTCCCTCCCCGCCCCCATGACGCGCTCGCTGCCGCTCCTCGCCGCCCTCCTCGCGCTGGTCGCCCTCGCGCCCTCGGCGCTCGCCCAGACCCGCGTCACGACCGCCGCCGAGCTCGACGCGGCCATCGCGGCGGCCGGACCCGGGGCCGAGATCGTCATGGCCGACGGCGAGTGGAGCGACGTCCGCATCCGGCTCGTGGGGACGGGGACGGCCGAGGCGCCGATCACGCTCCGTGCCGAGACGCCGGGCGGCGTCGTCGTCCGGGGCGCGTCGGACCTCCGGCTGGCCGGCGCCCACCTCGTCGTCGACGGGCTGCACTTCCGCGACGGGGCCGCGCCCGGTGACGCCGTCATCCAGTTCTTCGTCAGCGACGACTCGCTCGCGACGGACAGCCGGGTCACGAACTGCGTGGTCGACGGGTTCAACAAGCCGCAGCGCGACCAGACCGACATCTGGGTCCTGTTCAAGGGGCGGCGCAACGCGCTCGACCACTGCTACCTCGCGGGCAAGTCGAACCGCGGCCCGACCGTCCGCGTCGACCTCGACGGCAACCCGAGCGTCTACAACCACCACCGGATCGCGCACAACCACTTCGGCCCGCGACCGCCGAAGGGCGGGCCGAGCGCCGAGACCCTCCAGATCGGCGACAGCAGCACGTCGATGACGCCCAGCCACACGCTCGTCGAGGCCAACCTGTTCGACCGCTGCGACGGCGAGGTCGAAGTGATCTCGAGCAAGGCCAACTTCAACGAGTTCCGCGGCAACGTCTTCTACCGGAGCGAGGGGTCGCTCGTGACGCGGCACGGCAACTACGCCGTCGTCGACGGCAACCTGTTCATCGGCGACGGCGCGAACCCGTACGTCGGCGGCGTCCGGCTGATCGGGACCGGCCACTGGGTGACCAACAACTACTTCTACGGCCTTCGGGGGACCGAATTCCGGGCGCCGCTCGCGCTGATGAACGGGATCCGCCGCCCGGCCGTGAACCGGTACTTCCAGGTGACCGACGTCGTCGTCGCCCACAACACCTGGGTCGACTCGGGGTCGCCGTGGCAGGTCGGCGTCGGCTCGAACGCCGACCAGGCCGAGGTCCTCCCGGCCTCGGAGATCCGCGACCAGGCGCCCGTCCGGACGCTCCTCGCCAACAACGTGATCTTTAACGCCGAGGGCGACGAGGCCCCCATCCTCCGCGTCGACTCCATCGACGGGATCGACTTCCGGAGCAACGTGATCGACAACCAGGGCGTCCCGTTCGAGGGCGTCGAGGGGCTGGAGGAGCGCGACCTGACGATGGCGGAGGTCGCCGACGACGTCTGGGTCGCGACGGGCGGGGTCGACGGGGTACCCGTGTACCCCGGGTTCGAGTTCGACCGGATCGACCGCGACCTCTTCGGCCAGCCGCGCGCCCCGCACAACGCGGTCGGCGCCACGAACGGGACGCTCCCCGAGGCGGTCGCCTTTTTCGACCGGTCGCTGTACGGCCCGGCCTGGTTCGACCCCGAGGCGGACGAGGCCGGGGAGCCCCGGACCCACGCGGTCCGCACCGCGGCCGAGCTGGCGCACGCCGTCGCCAGCGCGTCGAGCGGCGACGTGGTCGCGCTCGCGCCGGGGACGTACGAGGTCCGCTCGCCGCTGCCGATCGGCCGGGAGCTCACCGTCCGCGCCGCCGACTCCGGCGACCGGCCCGTGATCCGGTACACCGGCGAAGCGGGGACGCCGGCCTTCGAGATGACCCCCGGCGGCCACCTCCGGCTGTCGCACGTCGCCCTCGAGGGCGAGGCCGGGACGCTCGCGTTCGCCCCGTTGCGGAGCGGGATGTCGAGCCTGTACACGCTCGAGGTCGAGGACGCCGAGATCTCGGGCGTCGACGCCGTGCTCCGCGGCTACAAACACTCGTTCGCCGACCTCGTCCGCCTCGAGCGCGTCCGGGTCCGGGACGTGGCGAACGGGCTGGAGCTGGCGGCCGAGGACGACGACCGAGGCGACTACAACGCCGAGCGCGTGGTCGTCCTCGACAGCCGGTTCGAGAACGTCGACGCGACCGTGATCGATTACTACCGCGGCGGGTACGACGAGTCGACGGTCGGCGGCACGCTCATCGTCCGCGGCACGACGGTCACGGGTAGCGGCGCCGACGACGCGGACGGCGTCCTCATCGGGACGTACGGGATCATCAACGTCGACCTCGCGGGCAACACGTTCCGCGACAACGACGTCGAGCGGGTGGCCGTCCTGTGGGGCGCGAAGAACAACACGCACGCGGGCAACACCGTCGAGCGCTCGGGCGAGATCGTGGTGGAGCAGAACCTCCCGCAGCGGCTGGTCTACTAGCGCCGCCCCCGCCTCGGTGCCTCCGTGGCCGCGCCGAGGCGGGCGACGTAGCCGGACCCCGGGCGCCGCCGCGGCGCGGGCAGGAGCCCCCCTGTACCATGACCTCCCGTTCCCGCCCGGACTCCAGCGGACGGCACCGAGCAGGAGCGAGCCTGCGAGGCCCTGGCCGTTCCGAACTCAGCCGTCCTGACGGGCTCAGGTCGCGACGGAGGGGAACGGGACCGACAGGGACCGGGCTCCGTCGCCCTCGTGGGCGCGGCCCCACGCCCGCGGCGGCGCGCCGAACTGGCGCCGGAACTCGCGGCTGAACTGCGACGCGCTCGCGTACCCCACGGCGTACGCCGCCTCGCTCACCGTCGCGCCCTGCCGGAGCCGGAGCGCAGCGTGGTTCAGCCGCATGGCCTTCACGAACTGCAACGGGGCGTAGGTCGTGACCTCCTTGAACCGGCGGTCGAACGCCGACCGGCTCATCCCGGCTCGCCGCGCGAGGTCGTCGACCGAGATCGGCTCGTGGACGTGGTCGCGGACGTAGCCCACGACGCGAGCGATCTCCTGCCCCCCGCCGGGGTGGGCCCGAACAAACGCGCCCGCCTCGCCCTGGACCGCGGCGTAGACGACTTCGCGGACGCGGCCCGGCCCGAGGACCCGGACCGCCTCGGGGTCGCCGAGGAGGCCGAGCACCCGCCCGAGCGCGTCCGCCAGCGCGGTGTCCACCCGCGACACCCCGAGCCCGACCGGGCTGGTGGTGGCGTCCGCAGGCTCGGCCGACGTGCGCGCGGCCTGGCACGCGACGAGGGTCTCGGCGGCCACCCGGCCCTCCAGGCTCACCATCACCCCCAGGAGCGGTGCTTCACGCGTGGCCGCCGGGACCTCCGTCTCGATGGGGATTGACATCGCCACGCACAGGGCCTGCCCTGCTTCGAACACGTAGGTCTGGCCGTCGAGGTACGCCCGCTTCTCCCCTTGCACGATGACGCACAGGCTCGGCGGGTACACCGCGCCCACGCGCGGGATGGGGGCGTCGGCCCGGAAGAGTTGGACCCCGTCGAGCGGGGTGTCGAGGAGGCCCGGAGCGGGGACGTGCCGCGCGACGAGGTCGGGGAGATCGGCCATGCCGCAAGTGTACCTCACACGATTGCCCCATCTAGCGATCCTGAGGGGATCAGGCATGGAACAGGTGAAATGTGAGACATCTCAACGCAAGGAGACGGGGTATCGTGCACACCCAACGACGCCAGACCCATGAGCACCTCGAACCTGTTTGGCCCGAAGGGCTGGACCCCCGACCGCCTCGCCTCCCTCGCTAGCCGGACCTTCCTCATCACCGGCGCGAACTCCGGCACGGGCTTCGAAGCCGCGCGCATCCTCCTCTCGAAGGGCGCCTCCGTCGTGATGCTGAACCGGAACCCCGAGAAGTCGGCCGCGGCCATCGCGGAGCTGAAAGCGGAGCTCGGCGAGACCGCCGACGTCCGGTTCGTCCGCACGGACCTCGCCTCGCTGGGCAGCGTGCGCGAGGCTGCGGCCGAGGTCTTGGAGACCGTCCCCCAGATCGATGCCCTCCTCTGCAACGCCGCCATCGCCCAGGTGCCCGAGCGGCGGCTGACCGTGGACGGGTTCGAGAGCCAGCTCGGCACGAACCACTACGGCCACTTCCTCTTGTGCGGCCTGCTCTTCGACCGGATCGAGGCGTCAGGGGGCCGGGTCGTCGTCGTGGCCAGCCTCGGTTACAACATGGGCCTCAAGACGATCCGGTTCGACGACATAGACTGGGACGAGGGCTACAGCCCGAACACCGCCTACTCGCAGAGCAAGCTGGCGCAGATGATGTTCGCCTACCAGCTCCAGGACCGGCTAGCCGCGGCGGGCCGCACGAGCGTCGAGGTCTACGTCTGCCACCCCGGCTCGTCGGCGACGTCGCTCATCACGACCAGCGGGAGCCGGGTGATGCGGGCTATCTGGTGGCTCATGACCAAGACGCCGATGGTCCAGACCGCCGAGCGGGGCTCGTGGCCGGAGGTTATGTGCGCGACCGAGGACGACCTGGAGCAGCGCGCGCTCTACGGCCCCACCGGCCGGATGGAGTTCGTCGGTCCGGTCGGCAAGGGCACCCTCCACCCCCACGCATACGACAAGCCCGTCATGGAGCGGCTCTGGGACGTCTCCGAGTCGGCGGTCGAGTACGAGTGGAACCTCCTCGCCGAGCAGTAGCCGGCCATGTCTACGTCCACGCTCATCGGCATCGCCCTGGCCGTCCTCGGCGTGCTCGCGACCGTCTTCCCCACCTGGTCCGGGCCGCTCACGGACGGTCCTGAGCCGCCGGCCGACCTGTTCGAGGCCGTCGAGCGCCGCGTCCGGGGCGGGATACTCCTGGGCCTCGGGCTGTGCTTTATCGCGATCCCCGCACTGCGCCCCTGGTCCGTCAGCATCCCCACGGCGCTGTTCTACCTCATGGCGGGCGCACTCACGGCGCGGCTGTTCGGCCTCCTCGCCGACGGCGCCGTCCCCAAGCAGTGGCTCCTGATGGCTGTGGAGGCCGCCGTCATGACCGCCGCCGCGCTCTGGCTGTGGCGCAGCACCCCGACCGCGGCGTGACCGCCGTTCCCATCCCGCCAGAGGCCCGCATGAAGTCGACGCCCGGCGCGAGGCCTCCGGCGGGAGGCCCACGGGCAGCGGATCGGACGGGAGGGGTGCCCGCCTCGCCACCGCATCGGGCTCGCGAGGCGGGCGGCGCCGCTACGACTCGTCCTACGCGCCGGCGGGGTCCCCCACGGCGAGTGCCCACGCGCCGGACAGGCCCGCTCGAATCACCGGGCCAGGGTCACGAGGCGGTAGTCCAGCCGCCCCTCGGCTTCGAGGACGACGAGGTAGGTCCCGGTCGGGAGCGAGGTGCCGTCGAGGATGAACTCCGTCATCCCCGCGGGGAACGTCCCGTCGAGCACGCGCTGAACCTCCCGTCCGGCGATGTCGAACAGGCGGACTTGCGCAGGGCCGGGCCGATCCAGCGTGAACGCGAGGACGGTCGTGCTGCCGAACGGGTTGGGGAAGTTGGGCGCGAGGCGCGACACGACGGGCCCCGGCCGCTCCCCGGTCGCGGTCCGGACGGGGTAGCTCGGGCCCACGTCCTCCGCCGAGAGAGGGCCGCGCGTCCGGGGGTCGGACGAGACCTCGTCGGCGCCGACGTCGGGCACCGCCCGGGCCTGGCCGTCCATGTCGACGTCGGGGGCGAAGGCGTCGCCGGCGGCGTCGAGGAGCGGGCTCGTGGCCGACGGCCGGAAAAGGCCGTCGTCGGCCTCCTCGAGTTCGGGGTCGACGAAGGTCACCCCCTCGGGGAAGTCGTCCGGGCGCCCGAAAAACACGTTGCCCGACCAGTCCGACGTCCCCGTGGGCTCGAGGTCGATCTCGACGATCGGCGCGCTCAGCCGTGTCTGGACCGCGTTGTTGACGACGGAGATGTCCTCGGGCGGGAGCGACTGGTCACTGCTGTTGCCGACGCCGATCACGAACGTCCGGTCCGTGTCGACGAACGTGTTGTGGGCGACGACGGGGCGCTTGACCTGGAAGTACCGGTTGAGCGGCGAGTCCGGGACGCCCTGCACCATCGAGAGCGCGGCGGAGTAGCCGGTCCCCCGCAGCCCCATGAAGTAGTTGTTCACCACGCGGTGGTCCTCCCCGATGATCCGGACGCCGCCCGTCCCGGACACCCCCTCGCCGAGGAAGAAGTTGCCCTCGACCGTGGCCCGGTTGCCGTGGCGGAGCGTGAGCGTCGCGCGGACGCGGCGGAAGGTGTTGCTCCGGAAGACGTTCCCGCCGGACTTGTTCGAGATCACCTCGATCTCGCCGTTCGTCTCAGTGAACAGGTTCCGCTCGACGACCACGTTCGCGTCCTGCATCGACCGGCTGCTCGTCCCGATCCGGATCGTCTCGGCGCCGTTGTCGCCGAACTCGGGCCGCGGCCCAAAGTGGTTGTGGTCGATCCGGTGCGTCGGCGGCGCGTCATGGGGCGGGTCGCGGAGCCAGACCACCAGGAGCGCGCCCTCGTTCGTCTTGCCCGCGAAGTAGCAGTGGTCGACGCGGTTGAACCGGCCGTACACCGAGACCCACTTGTACTCCGTCCGCACGTTCGCCGGGTTGTACTCGACAACCGTGCAGTTGGTGAGCCGGCTGTGGTTGGCGAGGTCGCTGGAGGAGCGCCGGAACTGGACCACGGGCGTCCCGTCGGGCAGCGCACCGCCCTCGAACCGGAGCCCGTCCACCTTGAGGTAGTCCCCCCCAATGGACAAGTTGGACGACCCGGTGAGGATCACCCCGCCCGGCGTCTCGGCCCGGAGCGTGATCGAGTCGCCCGGGACGCCATCGGCGTCGAAGTTGATGGGCGTGTCGGTCCACGTCCCGTTCGCCATCGTGATGGTGTCGCCGGGCTGGGCGGCCCGGACGGCCGCGCCGAGCTCGGCGGCCGTCGTGACGTAGCGGTCGGTCTGCGCGTGGGCGGTGACCGCGAGGGCCGCCGCGGCCAGGAGGGCGAGGCGGCGCATCAGCGGGCGAAGGGGAGGGCGTAGGCCGCCTCGAACAGGACGGTGTGCGTCGTGATCGAGTTGTCGTTGCCGTTCGAGAGCCAGAGGTCCTCGTAGCGGAGGCTGGAGAGCTCGTAGGTCACGTCGAGCGCGAGGGCCCCCAAGGAGAGCCCGAGGCCGGCCCCGAACACGTCGGCGCGGGCGGGCTCGTCGAGGAGCGCGGCGCCGGCGGGCGCGAACGCCTGGGCCTGCTCGCGGTACCCCCCCCGGAGGGCGAGCCAGTCCAGCGCTTGGAATTCGGCCCCGAGGTGGACGGTGCTCCCGCTCACCCACGGCCGCTCCGCCTCGGTGGAGTCGGCGTAGAGGACCTCGGCGCTCCCGAGCGCCCGGAGGTCGACGTCCGCGGCGACGGTCACGCGGTCGCTCGGCCGCACGGCCGCGCCGACGGTGAACGCCGAGGCGAACCGGACCTCGTCGGTCCCCGTCGTCCCGTCGCTGCGCGACCAGTCGCGCGAGAGCGTGTAGCCCGGCTGCCAGACGGCGTCGACCGACAGCGCGCCCGTCTCGTACCCGCCCGCGACGGCGACCCGCGTTCCCGAGTAGTCCGAGGTGCCTGTGGTCGTCGTCTCGCCGCCGGTCGGCGCGGCGAGGCTGAAGCGGTTCTGGTAGCGGAGCGTGAACTCGCCCCGGTCGAGCGTCCGCTCGGCGTCGTCGGAGGAGCCCGTGAGGACCGTCGCCGAGAGGCCGAGCGCGAACGGGCCCCGGGCGAAGGCCAGGGCCGGCGTGATCCCGTAGACCGCCCCCTCCCGCTGGCGAACGAACTGGGCCCACCCGACCATGAGCGAGTCGCCGTCCTGGACGCGCGGGATCGGCGCCGGTCGGATGTCCCCGATGTTGGGGTCGAGCGCGTTGTTGTTCTGGAAGTAGTGGTCGAGGTCGGCGACCTGGGCCGCCCCGAGGCCGGCCGTCACGGAGACGCCGCCGGGCGCGAACGGGAGCGGGACCGCCGCCGCCCCCAGCGTCGGGCGGGCCGACGAGAGGTCCTCCTCCCAGTCGGGCGTGATGTCGTCGAAGGCCCGCGTCGGGTTGGGCGAGCCCGGCTCGTTCTCGAAGATGAGGCTCAGCTCGAGGTAGAGCCGGTTGGGCACCCACGTCTGGTCCTGGCGCAGGGACCGGGCGACGGCGCCGCCGCCGAGCCGGACCTCCGCCTCGGTGAGGCGGTGGAGGGCGGCGGGGTTCGAGAACAGCGCGGCCGACGTGCCGAGCCCGCTGGCGCGGACGCCCCCCATCGCGCGGGCGCGGGCGCCCACGGCCGCCTGCTGGTCGAGGCCCTGGACCGTGAGCGGCGCGGCGGCGTCCTGGGCCGAGGCGGCGCCGGGGACGAGCGCCAGCGCGGCGAGGGCGAGAAGTGCGAGGGTCGTGCGGAGCAGCATAGGAGGCAGAGACACGGGCTAGCGGATCGTCGCGCCCACGGTGAGCCGGTGGACCGAGCCGAGGAAGTCGCCCATGCTCCCGTAGCTGTAGTCGACGCCGAGGCGGGCGCCGCTGAGGTCGGCGTTGAGCCCGGCCCCGAACGTGAGCCCCTCGGTGTCGTAGTTCATCTTGTAGCCCGACCGGAGCGAGACCACCTCGGCGAACGAGTACTCCAGCCCGACGTGCATCTGCTGGTCGTAGTCGTTGGGCTGGTGGAGGTCGTAGGCGACGGTCAGCCGGTTCTGGGCGTCTTGCCGCATGATCCCGTTCGGGCCGACGAGGTCGCCGGTCGCCCCCAGGCGGAAGGTCAGCGGGGCCGCGAACCGCTCCTCGACGAAGGCCACCTCCGGCCCGAAGTTCTGGACCGCCATCGCGATGTCGAGCGAGCGGAACCCGGTCTGGTACTGGATCCCGAAGTCGAACAGGACCGCCCCGGCCGCCGTGTTCGCGTCGCCGGCGAGGGCGCCGTCGTAGAGCGACTCGCGGACGTACTTGGCCGTGATCCCCGTCGAGAACCGGTCGGTCAGGCTCCGGGCGTACGAGACGCCCGCGGCGAAGGCCGACGGGCTGAACGTCCCCCCCGTCAGGCCGGGGTTGTAGGTCCCGTCGGCGTTGAACCCGAGCTGGTCGGTCCGGGTCTCGGCAAAGTCGCCGTAGTCGACGGACTGGAGTTGGACGCCGACCTGCCCGAAGCCCCCCAACGACACGGCATAGCCGGCCGACGAGATCCGCGTGTCGACGAGGTACGGGATGTGGGTGGCCGTGAGCGAGTGCCCCGTCGTGTGGGCGACCCCGGCGGGGTTCCAGAACAGGGCCTCGGCGCCCTCGGCGAGGCTCCCGTAGGCGTCACCCATCGCCGTCGCGCGGGCCGTCGGCATCACCTTGAGGAACTGGAACGACGTCGTGCCGACCTTCTGGGCGTGGGCCGGGCCCGTCGCCGCGACGAGCGCGGCGAGGGCGACGAGCCGGAGGAGGCTTCGTGGGGCGGTCATGGGACTAGCGGATGATGACGAACTTGCCCTGCGTCGACTCGCCCTCGGGCGTCGTCACGACGTAGAAGTAGACCCCCGAGGCGAGGCGCTGGTTGTTGCGCGTCTCCTGGAGGTAGGCCACGGAGTACGTCGGGCTGTCGTGCTCGATGGTCTCGACGAGTTGGCCGGCGAACGAGTAGATCCGGATCGTCGCCCGGGCCGGAAGGCCGTAGAACCCGATCCGCAGCGAGGAGTCGCTGGCGCCCCCGAACCCGGAGCTCACCACGAACGGGTTCGGGACCACGTGGACGTCGCCGAGCTGGGCCACGGCGCCGAGCTGGGTCTCGAACTCGGTCACGTTCGTCCGCCCGCTCGTCCGGCCGTTCTCGTCGACCGACACGATGGAGTAGTAGAACGTCTCCCCCACCGTCGGCTCGGGGTCGAGCACGACGTAGTCGCCATCGGGGACGAAGCTGTACTCGCCGTTGTGGACGAACGAGGCGTCGCCCGGCCGGACCTCGGCGATCGTCTCCCACGGGCCGGCCGGGTGCGTGCTCCGGGACACCCGGTAGTGGTCGAACTGGCCCTGGAGGCGCGGGGCGCTAAAGCTCTCGATCGCGTCCGACCAGAACAACACGTTCTGGGCCCGTTCGTCGCTGGCGACGTTGAGCGCGGGGGCCGGGACGGGGATCGGGAGCTCGTAGACGCCCGCCTCGGGGTTGAGCTCGGGGCGGTTGTACTCGGGCGCCGTGAACGTCTCGCCGGTGTAGGCCTCGTAGGCCTTGTCCGCCACCTCGCGGATCGTCACCACGTCCGAGTTGACGTAGTCCGGGAGCGAGTACTCCGAGAGGTACGGGCTCCCGTGGCGCTTGATGACGGTCCCCTCGTCGGTGCCCGGCCCGTAGGGGAAGATGCTCGGGAAGACCGGGTTGCCCCCGTAGCGGACGGTATCGGCGTAGCTCGCGATCGGGAAGAACCCCCGGCTCCCGTCCTCGCCGCAGTCCTCGCCGCACGAGCCGCCCCAGTCGACGAGGTAGTCGTCTTGCTCGGGGCTCGTCCGCTCGCCGGGCGGAAGGTACGCCTCCTCCTGCCGGACGGCCCCGAACCCGATGACCTCCGCGAGCGCGAACCGGGCCGTCTCGCCGATCTCGAAGTTGTACGGCCCGAAGACCGTGATCCGGCCGGTCGCCCACCGTGTCTGGCGGAAGTTGTAGCGGCCGGCCCCCACCCAGTAGTCGAGGAAATGCTGGTAGGCCGGGTGGTCCTCCCCGCCCTCGGGCGGGATGATCGAGCCGGTCCGGAGCGGCGCGTTCTTCCGCGTGTCGACGCGGAGGTAGGCCTGGAGCTTCGACTGCCGGAGGTTGCTCGTCTCCTGACGGACGAACCACGGCTGCTTGATCTTGACGCCGCCGCCGTACTGCTCGGTCCAGACGATCGAGGAGTCGCTCTGGGAGACCTCCGCGAGCGTCCCGCTGTCCTGGGT
>JAAXJP010000175.1:8540-12030 GCA_012269805.1 Rubrivirga sp. | reverse complement strand
CTCCCCGCCCTCGCCGCCCCCGTACCCAAGCGGGCCCCACTTTCCATGACGATCACCAAGTCTGCGGCGCTCGCCGTCCTCACCGCCGCCGCCGCTTTCTTCCCGCCCTCCATGAGTGCACAGACGCTCGTTGCGGCTCAAGTCGTTCCGACGGAGACCGACCCCGTTCGTGCCGGAGACCCCTCTGACGACCGGGTGCGCCTCGCGCTGGCCTCGCTGGACGTCGCGGTCCGCCGCGCCGCGCTGGAGGAGACTGTGGCCGCCGTCACGGCCAGCGACGCCTCGTTCGACGCAGCGTCGGTCGTTCCGACCCTCGTCGCGATGTACGCGAGCGACACGGACCCTCAGTGTCGGATCGGAGCCGTCGTCGCTCTCCACGCGATCGGCCACGACCCCGCACTGGATGAGGTCCGCGCCCTCCTCCCGCAGCAGACGGACCGCCGTGTCCAGGTCGTCGCGATCAACGCCCTCGTGGACCACTACGGGATCGAGGCCTTCGAGGGGGCAACCGACATGGCCGCAGTCGCGGAGGCGCTCCTCTCGAGCCGACAGGCGAAGTAGCGCCCCGACGGCGTTCGGTGTCGAAGGACGTCGGGGGGCGGTGGCAAGACGCGCCGGCCCCCGACTCGTTCTGGGGGCGTACCTCGACGCCGTGGTCTAGCCCGCGCTGGCGGAGGTCGGGCTCCGGGTCGAGGTCGCGCCGCACTCGCTGGCGACGAAGGACCTGCTCTCGACCGATGGGAAGCCGCTCATGCCGGTCTACACGCGTCAGGCGGAAGGAGCGGACCGGCCACGGTCCGAGAGGGTCGGGCAGATGCGGAACTTCTGCTCGGGCGAGTGGAAGCGGGACGTCGTGCGGCGGTACGTCCGCTCGCTGGGGTACGGGCCGGAGGGGAGGAGCGAGCTCGGTCCCGTGGTGAACTGGCTGGGGCTCAGCCGCGACGAGGCCGGGCGGATGGGCGGGGACCGGCGGAAGTGGATCGTGACGCGGTGGCCGCTCGTCTTCGACCGGCCGACGACGCGGGCGGAGTGCCTGGAGTTGGTGGCAGAGGCGGGGTGGCCGCGGCCGCCGAAGTCGTCGTGCTGGTGCTGCCCGTACCGGGGGAACGCGCAGTGGCGCGAGCTGCGGGATGCGTGGCCCGAGGACTGGGCGCGGGCGGTCGCGCTCGAGGCGGAGCTACGCGATCGGGATTCTGACGTCTACCTGCACCGGAGCGGGGTGCCGCTAGGCGAGGCGGATCTCGGTGGCGGCGAGGTGGAGGTTCTGCCGTGTACGTCGGGGCAGTGCTGGACGTGAGGGCTGGACGAACGATAACGGCGCCTATCGTCGGTCCTCGAGTGTCCGGTCGCGGTTTCTACCCCACTGTATTCTGGGCACCGGACCGGTAAGGACACGCCACATTCTGACTGCTCTCCGCGAGTAGGCTCCCGACCATGGGTCGAACAGGGAGCGGGTTGATTCCCAATCCCATCTCTCGGTCAGAGCGGCCAGAGCACCCGATCTGCCTTCAGAGCTGTCCGCCTCATTACTCGAGGCGTGCTCGTAGACTTCCAGATATTCCAGCCGACCACCGTGCGTCCTCCGATTCTCCTATGGGCTACCGGCGAGTCTCCGCCGAGACTCTCGGACCACTTCGAGATTCGTCGTCCCGCTACGCTCCCCGAGTGGGGCGTCGTCGTGATCTACGGGGCCGATGCGCTGGACAGCTACCTGGAGCACGAGGCCCGCACAGCCGGTGGCCTGCGGTCGGTCTTGATCCTGACGCCCGACGTCGAGGTCTCCAGCGACGTCGACGCCGTCGTGGACGCCCACGACTGGGAGGCGCTCCGTGACGCCGTCCGGGCGCTCGAGACCGCTCGGATGGCTGAGGTGGACCGCCTGCTCGCGGCCCCCCAAGACCCGGACCTCCGCACGTTCGTCACGGCCACCGCCAACGGGCGTGCGAAGCTGCTCCTGCGAGGCCGCGAGCGGGTAAGCCGCGAAGTCCTCGACGTGGACCTGGCGCCGCTCGACCGCCCGCCGCTCGACCTCGTCGAGGACGGTGACGTGCCCGAAGCGGCGGGGCTTCGCTTGTGTTCGCTGCTCGGCAGATCGTTCCCCGTCACGGACCTCGACCCGTCCGTCCGTTGGCAGGGCTCATCGCTGAAGCCGACCGCCTCAGACCTGCTCGACGTCTTGCGGTCGGGGCGGCCGGTCCAGTTCGAACTCGATGGGGGGCCCGTGCTCGACGTGGCGATGGGGAGCCGTGGGCTGAACCTCGCTATTCGTGAGCGCCCGCTCTGCCGCATCGCGCTCGAACTTGCGGGGGCTCCCGGCCCCCTGTGGGAGGACGTCGGATGCGATGGGCCCGCGACCCTCCCTACGGACCACCTCGTCCTCGGGGCGCAACAGGGCGGTCGGCTCCGCGTGTTCATCGCGGACCGGGACTCGTGAGGCGGCCCCTCGACCTCCACCAACTCGGCGACGGCGAACTCGTCGAGCGCTACCTCGCGGGCGACGAACGAGCGGCCACGGCTCTGTGGGACCGGTACAGCGGGTTGTTCGAGGCGACGGTCAGCAAGTCTGCCCGGTCCTCGCCGTTCGATGAGGACGAGGTCCGAGACGTGGCCTACGAGGTCTTCCTAGGAAGGGAGACGGCCCGGCGGTACGACGAGGATCGCGCGAGCTACGGCACGTGGTTCGTCCTCCTGTTCCGGCAGGCGATGGGTCGTCTGACCCCCCCGCCTCCGGGTCCCACCGGCGACGCCGAGCGTCAGCCCTCGGTGGAAGAACCGAAGAGCGAGGAGGAGCCGCCGCCGTTCGCGGCACGGATGGACCGCCTCTTCGCCCACGCCGACGCCTGCTTCCAGGACGGCACGAGGGCCGCTCTCTGGGCGGTCCTCTTCGCGCTGCGGTCCCCGGTCCCCGACGTCCGGCGGCGGTTCTCCTGGAGGTCAATCGTCGTCGCGCTCGTCGCGCCGGACCCCGGGCTCCCCATCGCGTACGACTGGCCGGAGACGCACGACACCTTCCGCCTCGGCGCCCCCTTCCAGGACCGTGTCGACGACGCCCCCGAGGTCCCACGCCAGTGGGTGGAGGTGAGCGAGCTCTTCCGAACGGCCCGGACGGCGAGTGGACACGACGTCTTCCAGGGGCTCTTCGAGCAGGATCTGACGCAGGCGGATGAGCTCAGGAGGGCCGTCAACTCCCTGACGACTTGGTACCTGCGTCAGGAGCACAGGGTCGGTCGACCCTAGACGCCGGGTGGGGTACAGGCATTCGGGAGGCCGAGTGTCAGATTTACGAGGAGGGGCCCCCTATAACCGGACAGGTGCGCCGCTCATAGCGCGCCCGCGGCTGACGCCGCCCGTGTCCTTCCTCACTAGCCGAATCCACCATGTCGCGCCAACGCGATCTGTGGACGGGCCTGGTCTTCACCAGCGAAGACGCCGCGATCGACAGCCTGCCTGTCACCGGCCCCGTCAAGACCTGTTTCCCCTAACCCCAATC
>JAAXJP010000175.1:6543-8530 GCA_012269805.1 Rubrivirga sp. | reverse complement strand
CCCCAGAGCCACCGCCGCCCTGGCCCGGGCCCCTCAACTCCGTTTTCCCCCTAACCCAACCCCACGGCCGCCCCCCCCCCCCCCCTGGCCCTGTTTTGTTGCCATGCCCGACGTCACCTACCACCTCCCCCGCCCGCACTCGTCGTTCGACGGTCCGGTCGTACTCGACCGGGGGCGGACCTTCCGGGTCGTCTCGGACCCCGGCGCCCTCTCGCTCCTCGGAGCCCTCGCCTACGGGCCTCGCACGGCCCGCGAGCTCGCGGGCCAGAACGGAGCAGACGTAGAGACAACCGTCCGGACTCTCGACGCGCTCGAACGCGGGGGCGTCCTCCTCGGCACCACTCCGACGTTCCCTCCGTCCGCGGCCCGGGCCTGGAGCCGGTGGGGGATCCCGCTCGCCGAGGCCCGATCGGTCCTCGCGGCCCGGGCCGTCGCGCTGCGAGGCCCGGAGGACGCCGTCCACGCGGTCGCCGAGTGCCTCACGGGACTGGGAGTCCCGACCGCCTCCGATGGCCTCCCGGTCGACCTTGGCGCAGCCCCCCGTGCCGTACGACCCCCACGGGACGCTACGGTCTGGTGCCGGTGGGACGACGTCCGCAGTGACGTCGCCGTGCTGACGCGGTCGGGAGGATGCCCGACGTGCCTCGACCTCCGGCTCGTCTACAACCGCCCGCACGTGACACGAGTCGGCGGGCACAAGAATCCGCTCCCCGCTCACGCCGCCGTCCGCGTCGCACGGACGGCCGCGGCCCTCTTGCTCCCGGACGCCGCTGTCGAGGGGGCCGTCCCTCCCGACGCCGTCGTCGGGGAGACCGTCTGGGATCCGCCCCTTGCCAGCCCTGTCCCTCACCTCCCCCTGTGCCCCGTCTGCGGTCCTACGAGGAGCTACGGCCTCGCGCCCCCTCCCCTCGAGCCGGACGAGTGCGTTCGACGGATGGAGGACGGGTACCGGGCGGTCGACCTCGAGACCGCCCTGGATCGCACCCACGACTGGATCGACCCGCAGACCGGGATCGGCCGAGCCCCACGTGCATCCAGATCGGGGCGGACGCTGGCCGTCCGATACCGGCGGCCGCTCGACCTGTCCCGCCCCCCCGCGCTCTCGGTCGGGGTGGCCGGGGGGAAGGGGCGGACGCGAGCGCAGATCACGATGTCCGTCCGAGGCGAGACGGCCGAGCGGGTCTCCGGGGGCCACCACGACCGGATCGACACGGTGACCGCGCGCCAAAGCGAACTCCCCGGGCTCGTGCTTGCTCACCGGACCCTCGACGGGTTCAGCGACCGACAGTACGACGAGCGGGACGCGTGGAACCGAGACGCCCCCCCGGCTCTCTGGGTGCCGGAGCCGTACGACGACCACGTGACCGACTGGGTCCGGGCGTGGCACCTGACGACGGAGGGGGAGTGGGGCGCCCAGGCCTGGGTCCCCGCCGCCCACGCCTTCTACGACGCGCCGGGTCCGTCGGCGTACACGGTCGCGACCAGCAACGGGTGCAGCGCGGGCCTGACCGTCGTCGACGCCGTCGCGCAGGCCCTCTACGAGCTATGCGAGCGGGACGCGACGGCGCAATTTTGGTACACGGGGGCACCCGTTCCCTCCCTCGACCTCCCCCGCGATCCCTATATCGATGAGGCCCGGGCCGAACTCGACGACCTCGGCCGTGACCTCCAAGTCCGGGACCTGACAACGGACCTCGGAATCCCGGTCGTCCTCGCGCTCTCGCGGAGAACGTCCGGTCCCCCCCGGTGGGCACTCGGGTTCGGGTGCCACCTCGACGCCCGTGTGGCCGCGTCCCGAGCGGTCGGGGAGGTGTTCCAGACGCTCCCCCGGGCGGAGGAAGGCGCGCTCTGGCGCCCGGCGATCCCGACGGACCCCCCTCGCACCCCCCGTGCGATCGCCGCGCCTCCCGGTCCAGTCCGACGGGTCGAGACCCCAACGTCCCCCGTCTCGCCCCTGAACGACGTCAGAACCCTCGTGACGGAGCTA
>JAAXJP010000175.1:0-6533 GCA_012269805.1 Rubrivirga sp. | reverse complement strand
CCCCCTCGTTGGGGTGCCGGTCGTCCGCGTGCTGGCCCCGGGCCTGGCCCTCCCGTTCCGGCGTCTCGGCGTTCGGCGCCTCTACGAGGGTCCGGTCCGGAACGGCTGGGTCGACACGCCCCTCACCGAGGCAGACGGGTCCGCCTACGACCTCGTGGTGTAGCCCCTCGCAGTGTCCCGGCGTCATCGGCCGACGTACGTGAGGGCACACCACTCCGACCCGGGGTCGACGGCCGAGCCCATGAGAGCCGCCGCGCTCGGTCGAGACGCCTCGTACCGCAGCGCCCGTGCGAACGCGTGGACGGGTTCGAGCCCGCCTCCGACCCCTCTGTAAAACGCCCGCAAGAACCGCTGAAGGGGGCGGGACTTCACGGGGAGCTGGGTGGCGACGACTCCGCCGTACCCCCTCGTGAGCAACGCGGTGGCGAGCGAGAGCGTGTCGTCGGTCGTCGAGGCCGCTGAGTCACACGCCGCCAGCACCGCGAGCCCTCGACCTCCAGCGAAAGGGGGGAGGTCGAGAACGGCCGCGACGTCGAGCACACCGTCGGCGAGGTCGACCGCGTTCTCGGCTGGCGTGACGCCGCGCCAGCCGTGCGTGGCGACATGGACGAAGGGGCCGGCCGCCACGGCCTCCCCCACGGCCCGGACCGTGGCCGGAACGACCTCGACCGCGCTGGGCACGGCGCCGAGGATCGCCGCCCGTTCTCGCTCCCAGTCGGGGATCTCGCTCGGGTCCGGTGGGGGCACGATCCACCCTCGGTCGGGGCACGCGGCGGGCGACGGGGCCGCTATGGAAGGCCAGGTCACGAACGCCGTTTCATCGCGTCCACGCGCGAGGGCCGCGCGCGTGAACGCGGCCGCGACCGGCACCCCCTCCGCCAGGCCGGAGGCGACGACAGCGACGACGTCAGCGCGCCCCAACGGGTCCAGCACCGGCCCTGCAACCGCCCTCGCGAGCCAGGCGACGAGTGGCCCAAGGGCTCGGGTCGGCCCCCGGGCCCCGGCGGCGAGCCGCTGGAGCGTCGCCGTCCGGAAGACGTCGAGCGGGACCACGGCTCGGCTCTCCCCCCAGACGATGACCGCCGCTCCGCCTGCGTCGTCAGGGGCGACGACCACGACGGGGACGTCCGGAGCGCTGTCGGGACTCTGGAGGCCTCGCTGGCGGAGGACCGACGCCCGCAACCGGTCGAAGACGTCAACCGCTCGGCGGACGTCCCCAGCGCGCAGTCCCGCCAGAAGCGCGCGCGATGCCACGTCGCCGGTCAATCCGCTCCACGCCAGCTGGTGCCGCAGGGAGCCGTGTCGCGCGACCGCATCGGTCACTGCCTCGCTTGCGGACTCGAATGCCGTGACCGCGCCTCCCCAGTCCGACGACTCGTAGGCCGCCGCCGCGAGGTCGAGCCAGGACCTCGCTTGGATCTCGGGGTATCCGTCGGCGGCCCGGATGGCCCGGTGGTAGGCGCGGGCGACGGGGGTGGCCCCTCCACCATCGAGGCGGATGGCCGCGCGGGCCGCGTCGGCCGCGTTGTAGCTCACGACCGCCCGCCCGACGGTCGATCCGTGCAGGAGGGCGAGGGCCCGCTCGGCAACGGCCCGGGCCTCCGTGGCGAGGCCGGGGTTGCTCTCTCGCCGCGCTCGGGTCGACAGGGAGGTCGCTAGGTTCGACAGCGTGTGAGCCACTTCCGTCGGCCGCCGTTCGCCGTGAGCGAGGGCGTCCCGCAGGAGGCGCTCGGCGCGCTGGCGGCCGCGCCCGTCGTCCTCTTCGGCGTCCGCCCGCCGCAGGAGGACGGCACCCAGGACGCTGGCGCACCGCGGCTCGTCGGGTGTCCCACGGGCTCCCCGGAGGGCGAGGCCCGCCTCGCGAACGGCCCGCCGGAGGTCCGGCGGGGACCGCGCAAGGTCGTACCGGTCCGCGAGCGACTGGGCGAGCTCGCTCCTCGCGAACTCGCCGCCGAGCGAGACCGCGTGGTCGTACGCCTCGATGGCCCCGTCGAGCCACACCAGGTCGCCTCCGAGGTCCGCTCGGAGGGCGCAGGCCACGCCCAGGTTGACGGCCGGCCCCGGGTCGGACGGCGCGAGCGCCTGCGCGCGCCGACTCACGGCCGCGGAGCGCGCGGCGTCCGACTCCGAACCGTCCCGTTCTGCCCGCTCGTTCAGCGCGTACCCGAGCGTGAGCAGCGTCGACACGTCCTCGCTTCCAGCCCTGGCGTCGAGCGCGACGGCCTGCTCGAGAGCGGCCACCATCCGGTCGAGCATGACCGGGTCCTCCTCGGCCTCGTACACGCTGCCCCACAGGTACCCGGCGTTGGTGAACGCCCGCGCCCGGACCTCGGCGTCCAGGCTCCCACGTGCGACGGCCTCGAGTCCCTCCGCCGCGTCGCGCATCGCCGCGTCGTCGTCGAGGCTCTCGCCGATGCCGGCCAGGGCGTCGGCCCGCGCTTCCCGGAGCGAATCGCTCGGGGCGGCGGCCAGCCCGAGGTCGGCCTGGAGGGCCGCCTCACGGTAGAGGCGGACGGCGGCCTCGTCGTCGTCGGCCGCGTCGGCGCGCCGCACCGCCGCGCTCGCCAGCGCGTGGTGGGCCCCGGCGCGGATGGCGGCCTCCGGCCGCTCGGTCGCCGACCTCGCGAGGCGGGCGGCGAGCGCCTCCGCCCCGGCCCCCTCTGACCGCTCCCCCCACGTCTCGCAGAGCCCGACCAGAAGGTCCGCGAGCTCCGGAGACACCAGGGGAACGTGCCCGATCAAGCGCTCGACCCAACGGGCCGCCTCGGCCCCACCAGACACCGATCGGAAGACGGCGACGAGCAAAGTGAGATCGGCTCGGGACGTCCCGTCCCCCACACCGCGTCGGAGGGCCTCGCCGAGCCGTCCAGCGACCAGGTCGGACCGGCATGCCGATGGACCATGCCGGGCCAGCCGGGTCGCGAACGCGATCAGAGTTGGCACGTCCCGATGTTTGGGGAAAGATTGGGACCGCATGGGTACACGTCTGACTCCGACTCCCTCCATACTAGGCGCTGTACGGAAACCCCGGCGCGATGGGCGAGCGACCGTCGGTGGCGTCTGCTGCGAGGCGACCGGAGTAGGCCTCGCGCGAGCCACAGCGATGGAGGCCGACGCCGCAGCGGGCGGCGCCCGGCCTCGCGCGCTGCGTGAGGGGGCCTCTGTGCAAGCCCTCGGGCTCGCCCTCCTGCTGGCGGCAGCGGCGCCCGCGCAGCCGCTCCCCGAGCGCGCCCACTCCTTCGGCGTCGCCGACGGCCTCCCGTCCCCGACGGTCACGGCCCTCGCACAGGACGAGGTGGGCTTCCTGTGGGCAGGGACCGTCGACGGCCTCGCCGTGTTCGACGGCGACACGTTCACGGACGTCCTCCCCCTGGCCGACCTCTCGGCCCGCTACGTCAACGCGGGAGCCATCGAGCCCGTCGCACGCGGCGGCCTCTGGGTCGGGACCGAGGGGGGGGCTCTCTTCCGGAGTGGTCGCACCGGCCGTGTCCACGTTGTTCGCGACGGCCTCCCCAGCCCCGATGTCCTGTCCGTCCTGGCCGACGGCGATCGCGTCTGGCTGGGGACGAGCTCGGGCTTGGCCGTGACGGACGCCCCGACCTCGGCCCCTCGCACGTGGCCGGGCGACCTGCCACACCCGGTCGTCCGCGCGCTCGCCCGTGGTGCGGACGGCGCGCTCTGGGTGGGGACCCTCGACGGAGCCTGCCGGATCACGCCGGGCGAGCCGGACTGCCGGCCCCTCTCCCTCGAGCCAGAGCACCGTCGAGTCCAGGCCCTCGAACCGGACGGCCCGAGGACGTGGATCGGGACGAGCGCGGGCGGCCTCCTCCTCGCGTCGTCGTCCGGGCGCGTCCTCGCCAGCCACGCGATAGGAGCGCCCGTCGTCGCCATCGCCGCCGACGGCGACGGGGGGGTGTGGGCCGCGACGTACGGCGCGGGGCTCGTCCACGTGGCCTCCGACGGCCGGCGACACCTCGTATACGGGTCGGGCCTAGACGGCGGATCGGACTACGTGGTCGACGTCGCCGTCGACGGGACGGGAGGGGTTTGGGTCGCCTCGGGCCGTGGGGCCGAACTCCTCGTGGCCGGCGTCCCCTACGAGTTCGTCCGGGGCCTGCCGTCCCCAGATGTGACCGCCCTCGTTCCGTACGGGAGGGGTCTGGCCGTGGCGACGGCGGGCGGGGTCGTTCGTGTCGAGTCCGCCACGGGCCGGGCCCAACCCTGGGCGAACCTCCGGAACGTCACGGCGCTCGCGGTGGATGGCCCCCGACTGTGGGCGGCTACCGCCGCGGCGGGTGTCCAAGAGCTCTCGTCGAACGGGACGGCGACGCCCCTCCCGGTCGCCCCGCCTCCCGGGGCCGATCTCCAGCGGGTATACGACGTCGCGGTCACGGACGGCGCCGTCTGGGTGGCGTCCATGACGACAGGCGTCTGTCGGGTCTCGGGCGGCCGGGCGCGATGCTGGGACCGGTCCAGTCCGACCACGGCCGACCGGGCGTCAGCCCTCTGCTCGGCCCCCGACGGCTCCGTCCTCGCCGGCCGTTTCGGCGGTGGCCTCGTCCGGTTCGTTCGGACGGGGGACGAGTACGCCCCACGTCGCGTCTCGTCCGTTCCTGGAGACGCCCGGGTCGTCGGGCTCGGGTGCGACCCCGACCTCTTCGTAGGCCTCGTCGACGGCGCCCTGGTCGCTTCGGGCTCCTTCTCCGCTGCCCTCCCGCACCCGACGGCGACCTGCGCCGTCCGCGACCAGCGAGGTCGGACGTGGGTCGCCACGCTCCGCGGGCTCGCCGTGATCGAGCCCGACGGGTCGGTCCGGCCCGTCCCCGAACTCCCCGCCCTCGAGTATCGACCGGGTGCCTGCGCGCGCGTCGGGGACCACATCTACCTAGGATCGAATCAGGGCCTCCTCCGGTTCCGGCCCGACGACGTGCCCCCGCCCTCGTTTGGTCCCGTCGTGATCACGGGCATCGACGGGGCCGACAGTGGGGGCCTCACGCCCGCCTACGCCCGCCAGGCGACGGTCACCTCGCCGACGTCCGCCGTCGAGGTCTCGTTCGCCATGCTCCACTTCGGGGCCATGAATCGGCGACTCCAGTACCGGCTCCGCGGCGTCGGTGACGACTGGACGGAGGCGGGCGCGCTCCGCCGGGCTCGGTTCCCCGGCCTTCGGCCGGGGCGGTACCGGTTCGAGGTCCGAGCGGTCGCTGCGCCCCACCTCGCGGCAGCCCTCGACCTCCGGGTCCCCGTGCCCCTGTGGAGACGGCCGTGGGTCCTGATCCTGCTCGGCGCGACCGGGATGGCCGTGGCCTTCGCCACGGTCCGGTTCCGGACGCTCGCCAGGGAGCGGGTCGAGCAGACCCGGCGCCAGATCGCCGACGACCTCCACGACGACCTCGGGAGCAGGCTCGGCGGCTTGGCGACGGCCCTCGACGTGACGTCGCGGACGGTCCCCGCCGCGGTCAGCGACGAGGTCCGGTCCCGGGCCGACGAGGCGCGAGAGATTCTGGGCGACCTCCGGGACACCGTCTGGATCGTCGACGGCGCGGAGGGCTCCCTCCGTTCGCTCGTCGAACGCGCCCGGCTCGCGGCGGAGCGGCTCCTCCCCGGCGTCCAGCTCTCGACCGAGACCACGGGCAACCTCGACCGCCCGCTCGACATCCAGCGCCGACGGCACCTCCTCCTCTTCTGTAAAGAGGCTCTCCACAACGCCGCTCGACATGGGGGTCCCCAGTACGTCCACCTATCCGTCGTCGTCGCCCCGGACGATCACGTGTCCGTGAGCATTCGCGACAACGGGCGGGGCTTCGACACCGCCGGGGGAGGGCGAGGTATGGGAACTCTCCAGAGGCGTGCCGACGCTCTGCGCGGCCACCTCGACATCGTATCCGCGCCTGCTGAGGGGACTCGCGTCCACCTGTCCTTTCGCCTGTGATGCGGCATGGCGCAATCGCGTGATGCGGATCTCTCGGCGTTCCCCCTACCATGCCCCATGCCCACGCCTCTAATCCTGTGGCTCGTCGAGGACGAGCGGAGGTTCAGGGAACCGTTCGAGCGTTTAATTCAGACGGCTCCCGACTTCCACCTTCGCCGTTCGTACGAGCGGTACGAGGCGCTCACGGCTGACCTGGACATCGGCGTTCCTGAACCCGACCTAGTCGTGATGGACCTCCAACTCCCCGGTGTCGACGGAACCGAGGGCATTCGAGACCTTGCCCGGAGGTGCCCCGGTCTCCCCGTCGTCGTACTGACGTCGTCGGACGACCCGCCCTCCGTCTACCGCACCTTGGCCGCCGGGGCGTCTGGGTACGTCGTCAAGGGAACGGAGCCGGAGCGAATGTTCACGGCCCTTCGGGAGGCCCACGCGGGCGGCACGTACTTCTCGCCCTCCGTCGCGCGGCATGTTCTCGGGAGATTTGTTCAGATGGACTCCCGGTCCGACGCGCTCTCAGTTCGGGAGACGGAGGTGCTGCGGGAGTTGGCCGCTGGACGGTCGAAGGCGGAAATCGCCGAGGTCCTCTACCTGAGTCCCCACA
>JAAXJP010000237.1 GCA_012269805.1 Rubrivirga sp. | reverse complement strand
CCCCCCCCCCCCCCCCCCCCCCCCCCCCCCCCCCCCCCCCCCCCCCCCCCCCTGGGCTGGCGACGCGAGGGCGAAGGGACGGGCATAGCGGAAGCCGGGCTGGAGCATGAAGCCATCCCACGTCCCCGTGGTCTGGTACCGCCCCGGTGCGTCTACGAACTCGTAGCTCCCGGCTACATCCCACCCGTCACCCTCTCGAAGAGCCAAGATGGCAGAGGCACACGCTCGGCCGAGCATCACAGCGCGCGTCTTCCTCCCCCCGGTTGGAACCGGCTCGAGCCAACGAGTCAGCGTCCTATCGAGGGTGGAGCGCCGGTCGGGATACTGCGTGATGAGCACTTCGTAGGCAGCCTGGGCCGCAGCGACGATCGGCTCGGCATCGGTTGGCGCGGCGGCACAGGCATAGCGGGTATAGCGCGGCTCGATGGTGTTGAGCGCGTCGTGCATCGCGAGGTGCAGCATCGAGAAGGCACGGTGCCCCTTAAAGGTGAAGAACGAGTCCTCTGCGTAGGCGATCTCGTACGCGACCTCGTTCCACGCTGCGACCACGTCGCCCCCGGCGGTCGCGGCGTCCACGCGCCCGGCAGTGCCCGCCAAGAGCACTGAAAGGATGGCTGTCCCGACGAGCTTTCGTTGGCTGCTTCGCATGGCTCAAGCCCTTTTGAGAGTTCAGTCGTTTGGGAGATGCAGCGGCGGCTCACACGTCTCGGTGCCGCCACCCGAGACCGCTAGTCGTTCTCCGTCCCGATCGAGCATCGCCGCTCGTACGGCCTCCGCCGCTGCGCTCCACGCGAACCAGTTTGGGAAGTCGCACGCGAGCGCGGGAAGGGCATCCACGTTGATCTGGTTCGCTCTCAGGGCATCGTCGTAGCTCAGCCTCCCCAACCACACCTCGTAGAACGAGGCCAGGTCGGCCGTGACGACGACGTCTACGTCGTGTCCGGGATGTTGCAAGCACACCGACACGTCCTTTCGGGTGAGCATCAGCCAGTAGACAGCATTCTCCACCCCGCGAAAGTCGAACTCGACCACGATGCGCTCCGCAGGCAGGCGGTCGATGTGAATGCGGCTTCGCATCCACCACAGGAGCAGGATCGGGTCGAGTTCCTCGGGCCTGGGCTCGCCAAAGCCCCACTTGGCTCCCCACATCAACAAGGCGTGGACGACGTCCCGGAGTTCACTCCCGGCCGTAGTGAGTAGATACTCCGTCGTGCTCCGGCCCTTGAGTTCGGAACGCTTTTCTACTACCCCCACGTCCTGCAACCGGCGGAGCCGATCAGCCAGCAACGTACCCGAGATCCCAGGCAGGCCCCGCTTGAGCGCGTTGAAGTAGCGCGTTCCGGTCAGCAGGTCGCGCACGATGAGCAGTGTCCATCGGTCTCCGAGGATTTCCGCTGCGCGGGCAACGGGGCAGTACTGGCCGTATTGGTACATGGCTCCTCTGTATGCCGATGGTGCCTCTCAGATGAATCACGGATGACTCGGGCCCAATGACCAGTGTAAAACATGGACTGGTCGTGGGTCCAAGAGAGTGCCCACCGCAGGAGCGCGGGATGACCCGCGGCTGCACGCCGACGAGACGCTCCACCGCCGTGCCTCCTCCGAACGTCATCGCTGATCTTGCCTTGTTCGACCGGCCCGCCGCGCTTAGCGGGTGAGCCGCAGACTGTTCTGCCGCAGTCCGACCGGGAAGGTCTGAGATCTCGTCCCACGACAGCTGTGATTCGTAGCTTCATCCCACCGTCGTCATGTGGACTCGCGGTGGTTTGCCACCCTCCGTTGCGCAGACCCGTTGAAGGCTCACCATGCTACGGTCCCTGTCACAGGTCGTGCCTCTCTGGCTCCGGGGATTGGTCTCGCTGATCGCCATCTCTACGTCTGGGCCCGTCGGGTCTGCACAGGAGGTACACCGGGGGGCGCCGCTCGTCCTGACCAACGCGACCCTCATCGACGGCACCGCGGAGTCGCCGCGGCCCGACGCCACACTCGTCATCGAGGACGGGCGTCTCACGAGGATCACGAGCGGCGCGGTGGAAGCCCCGCCCGCGGGAGCGAGGGTCGTGGACCTGTCGGGCCAGTTCGTCCTCCCGGGATTGATCGACGCCCACGTCCACGTCTCTCTCACGCCGGACCCCCGGGCCACGCTGCGGGCGCTCGCCAGCGCCGGGGTCACGACGGTGCGCGACATGGGCGGAGACGCCCGGACGCTGGCGGTGCTGGCACGCGAGGCGAGGGCCCACGCGATCCGGTCGCCGTCCATCTACTACGCGGCGACCGTGTTCGGCCCCCCGTTCCTTCAAGACCCCAGGAGCCGCCGCTCTGCACCCGGGCTCGAGCCGGGGGCCGCCCCCTGGTCCCGCGTCGTGACGCCGGAGAGCGACTGGGTGCAGGTCATCGCGGACGCTAGGGGGACGGGGGCGACGGGACTCAAGCTCTACTCGGCGATCGCGCCGGAGCAGCTGCGCGAGATCGTTCGCGAGGGGCACCGCCAGGGCCTGAAGGTGTGGAGTCACGCGACGGTCTTCCCGAGCACGCCCAGCGACGCGGTGGCGGCCGGCGTCGACGTACTCTCCCACAGTACGGGGCTCTACCCAGAGGCGCGTCCGGACGTGCCATCGAGCTTCACGGAGAGCATCACCGAGTGGATGCCCAGTCAGGACTTCGCCGCCGTCGCCCCCTCCGGGGCGCCCTTCGACGCGTTGTTCGCGCTCATGCGTCGGCGGGGCACCCTCCTAGAGCCCACACTCGCCGCTTGGCAACGTCGCGATCAGAGGGGACCGAGGCCGGCCCCCCAGCAGCACCTGGCCGAGGCCGCGAGCCGGATCGACACGGCGGCTCTGAGCCAATGGGCCTGCGCGGCCACGAGGGCCGCCCACGAGGCGGGCGTCCTCATCGTCGCGGGCACGGACTCGAGTCCAAGACGGAGCATCTCGATCGGCTCGGAGCTGGAGGCCCTGGTCGAGTGCGGCCTCACCCCCATGGAGGCCATCCGGGCGGCGACCGTCCACGGAGCACGGGCCGTCGGGATCGAAGCCACACATGGGTCGATAGAAGTGGGCAAAGTCGCGGACCTCGTCATCCTATCCGCCGATCCGACAGTGGACATCGCCAACGTGAGGCGAGTCGTGGCGACCGTACGATCGGGCCGTCTGTACGACTCTGACGGGGCGCCCGATTGAGTTCTCCGACCGTACGCAGCGGCAGACCCCACGCGGGAGGCCGACAGCACGCGCGAGCGCTCTTGCCTCGTCTGGGCGACGGTGTCTACGTTGCCTCGTCCTCACCGCCAGTCGCTAGCGTGCTGCGGCTGAGCGGTCGCCTGTTCTGGCGCGCTGATGAGACATTATCGATGGCGCCCTAGTCTATCGGGATGTCCTATTCGGGACTCCCCATGGAGAGCATTGCCGTCTTCACCCCACACGAGGACCCGCGAAACGCCGATGGGTTGGCCCTCCCCTGAGCCCCTGTCGAGCGACCGCACCTAGACCGATGGAGACGCGTGACGTGGTCGTGGTGGGCGCGGGCCCGGTGGGACTCAGCCTAGCCCTCGGCCTCGCCCGAAAGGGAGTGGACGTGCTCGTCCTCGAGAAGGAGCCGGGGACGGCAGAGCACTCGCGAGCCCCTAGCATCTGGCCAGGAACCCAGGAAATCCTTGCGCGGCTGGGCGTGATGGACCGGTTCGAGGCGGAGGGCATCCTCCTGCCGTGCGTCGAGATGTGGGACGCCGAACGCGAGCGCGTCCTGTTGCGCCTCCCGCTGGAAGAGCTGAGCGACGAGACGGCGTTCGCCCGGCTGCTCCTCCTTCCTCAGTCGACGACGGAACGCCTCCTGTATGAGGAGGTTCGGGACGCGACGGGCGGGGAGGTCCGGTTCTCTTCGGAGGTCGTCGGACTCTCGCAGGGGGGCTCCGGCGTGGAGGTTCGATACAGGGCCGACGGCCAGGAAACGCACCTTCGGGCCCGCTTCGTGGCGGGGTGCGACGGCGCCCGCAGCACCGTACGCGAGGGGCTGGGGGCCTCGTTCGAGGGGATCACGTACGAGATGGAGGCGGCGCTCGCGGACGTCGTGCCGGCCGAGGGCGCGTCCCTCCGGTTCCCTCGAATCGCTCTACGCCCGAGCCCGATCATCGCGATCCGCATCGACCGGCGCCTCTGGCGGCTGATCCTCCCGTTCTCAGGGGGCGATGAGCGGCGCTCGCTCGACGCGCGGGTCGACGACGCGGTGACGCATCTCTTAACCGGCGCGGGGTACGAAACGGTTTGGATGAGCGAGTTCCGGCTACACCGGAGGGTGAGCTCACGTTGGGCAGAGGAGCGGGTCGTCCTCGCCGGCGACGCCGCGCATCTCAACAGCCCCGTGGGGGGACAAGGGATGAACGCCGGGATCATGGACGCCGACGCGCTGACGGACGCGCTCCTCGAGGCGCTCGAGGCGGACGATGGCGCCCCGCTCGCGGCGTACGCCAGACGGCGGCGGCGCGCGATCGAACGGGGCGTCAACCGATTCACCAACCACCTCACCCGGCTGGTGTTGGTGGGGAAGGGGCGCGTCCTGCGCCCCGTCCTGTTATCGCTGAATGTCGCCCTCCGTATACGGGCGCTGCGCCGTCGGGTCCTGCGGCGCCTGGCAATGCTGGACGCGTCGTGAAACGGAGGGTGATCCTTGGTCACTCTCCAGCGTGGGCACCTCGTCCGCGGCCTTCTCGCCAAGGCGCCGGATTCGGAGAAAGCGCGCGATGCAGAAGCGGTGTACCCGCCCTTCGCGCCGCAGACCCCACCGCTGCAAGCCGACAACTCCCGCGGGCTCCTCGCCTCATCCGAGCGCTGGCGCCTACGTTGCCTCGTCCACACCGCCAGCCGTCAGCGTGCTGCGGCTGAGCGGTCCACGGTTCTGCCACAGGACCACCTCGTAGCGACCATGAGCGAGACTACCAGCCAGCTTACCCAGGCGCACTTCGCCAATGGCAAGCTCTCCGGCGAAGGCCCGCTCAAGGACGGCCAGCATCACGGCCCGTGGCGGTTCTGGCACGCGAACAGGAAACCGAAGGCGGCCGGGGAATACCTCAACGGCCAGCTGGAGTGGTGGCGTGAGAACGGTTAGCCGCTGCAGTCAGGCGCGTTCCAGGACGGCAAGCAGGAGGGGCTCTGGCGACGGTACTCCGAGGACGGCTCGCTCTGGGACGAGGGGGCGTACGCGGGCGAGGAGAAGGTGGGGGAGTGGAGGGAGTATGAGCGGTCGGGCGCGATCAAGCGGACGGAGGTCTACAAGCCGAGGTGAGGGGCCGCGTGCGGGCAGCGTCGCCCTCGTGGCAGAACCCGCCGCTGTCGGCCGTCTGTCAGGCCGCCGAACCAACGCGAGTGGCGATGGTCCAACGGCCTGTGATTCCTCACGTCCCCACACGATGAAACGGCTCGTCGGCCTGGCCCTCGTCGGCCTCCTAAGCGTGCCCGCCGCGGGGGCTTGCCCGCACTGCCGCGTGCAGGCGCGAGAAGCCGTCTACACCCAGACGTTCGTGCCGAACGCGGCGCTCCTGCTCCTCCCCCTCCTCGTCATCGCCGCCATCGGCGCGGCGCTGTACTTCTCCAGCCCCTCTTGGGCTGGGCCTCATGGAAACCAACCCGAGGGCTAACCAGCCGAACCACCGCCCCCTCATCGCTGCCGGCGTCGTCATCGGCGCCGGGCTCGGCGGGTTCATAGACGGGATCGCGCTTCACCAGATCGCCCAGTGGCACAACATGCTCTCGGCGCAGATCCCGGTCAACGACCTCGCTAGCGCGAAGACGAACATGCTGTGGGACGGCCTGTTCCACGCCGCCGTGTGGGTGATGACTGTGGTAGGGCTGGCGATGCTCTGGGGAGCGGGCAGCCGCCGGGACGTTCCGTGGTCGGGACGGACGTTCGTCGGGGGGCTGATCGCCGGGTGGGGTCTGTTCAACGTGGTCGAGGGGCTCATCGACCACCAGATCCTCGGGCTCCACCACGTCAACGAGTATTCCCCGCACCGCCTCGCCTGGGACCTCGGGTTCTTGGCGTTCGGGGCGCTGCTGCTGGCCGGGGGCTGGGCGCTGATCCGAGCGGGGAAGCGCGACACGGCCCCTCATGCCAGTGTGCGCCCCAGCTGAACGGCCCATCGCAACGGCGGTATCCCTGTTCTACGGCGCTCCCTCTCCACATGACGAAGCACCTCTGCTGGGCCCTTCTGCTTGCGATGGCCTCTGGCACCGCGCAGGCTCAGACGCCCGAGGGCATGGCGCCGGAGGACTTCGGCTTCGCCCCGTTCGAGATCGAGACCGAGGTTGGGCCCGTCGAATGTTTCGTCGCCACCGGCCGTGCTCCCCTCGACACCACCCGGTCGCTCCCGCTCGTCGTCTATCTCCAGGGCTCGAACTACGCCCCCATCTTCCACGGCCCTGAAGGGGCGATCCGTGGGACCCTCTTCCTCGGCCCCTGGGACTTCCCCGACCACCACTACGCCGTGATCGCGAAGCCCGAGGCGCCGTTCTGGGCGGAGAGGGTCGGCGAGACGCCGCGGGCATACCACGAGGCGCTCAGCCTTCCGTGGCGCGTCGCCGCCGCCCGCGCCGTAGTCAGCGACCTCGCACGCCAGCCGTGGGTCGACCGCTCGCGCGTCGCCGTCGTGGGTCACTCGGAGGGGGCCGACGTGGCGCCGTGGGTCGCCGTGGACCACCCTGCCGTGACCCACGTGGCCTCGCTCTCCGGCGGTGCGCTCTCGCAGATGTACGACTTCGTCCTCGACATCCGGCGCCGACAGCGAAGCGGGACCGTCTCGTTTGAGGAGGCGGAGGCCGAGGTCGCCGCGCTCCACGACCGCTACCGGCGGATCTACGCGGCGCCGAGCGCCTCCGACAGCCTGTGGCAGGGCGACCACTCGTACCTCCGGTGGTCGTCGTTCTTCCGCGCTCCCCTGGAGGCGTACCTCGCGCTCGACATCCCGGTGTTCGTCGCGGCCGGAACGGCCGACGAGGCCGTCCCAGTCGAGAGCGCGGACTACCTCCCGCTCGCGTTCATCCAGGCGGGGAAGGAGAACCTGACGTACCGGGTGTGGCCGGTCGACCACTTCTACCGAGAGGTAACCACGGAGGGGGAGACGATTAGCAGGAAGCCCGACGTCGTGAGCGCGTTGCGGTCGTGGCTCGAAGAGCGGCCCGCCACGCCGTAGAACCCGCCACTGCAGGCCGGCCCAACGCTTCGGCGCTCATGCATCGATCTACCGCCAGCCTCTACGTTGCATCGTCCAACCGCTCCGCCGCGTTGTGCGGTTGAGTGGTAGGCTGGTTCGGCAGCTACCACCCAACCCAGAAACCGAATGCGCCTCGTCCTCACTGACTTCATCAGCCTCGACGGCGTCGTGCAAGCTCCCGGCGGCCGGGGGGAAGACCCGGACGGGGGGTTCGAGCATGGCGGCTGGTCGATGCCGTTCTTCGACCCCGAGTCGATGGGGGCCGCCCTCGGCGACGCGATGCAAAGCACCGAAGCGCTGCTGTTCGGGCGGCGCACCTGGGAGGTGATGGCCGACGCCTGGCCGGGCCGGGCTGGGGACCCCTTCGCCGACATGATGAACGAGATCCCGAAATACGTGGCGTCGCGGACGCTCTCGGCGGAGGAGGCCGCCTCGCGCTGGAGGAACACGACGGTGCTCGGCGGTGACGCCGATGCGCTAGGCCCCATCCGCTCCCTCCGGGCCGAGGGGGGCGACGCCACCGTCCAGGTGATGGGCAGTTCGTCGCTGGCCCGACAGCTCGTAGAGAACGACCTGGTGGACGAGTACAGGCTGATGCTCGAGCCGATCCTTCTGGGCGGGGGCAAAACGATCTTCCCGTCCGACGGGCGCGCCCGCCCCTTGGATCTCGTGTCGGTGGAGAAGGCCAAGACCGGCGTTCTCATCTGTGTCTATCGGCCGGTCGCTTCGGCGGGAAGCGATTGAGCAGGCGGTGGGTCCGCATCTCGGGGGAGGTGGGGCCTCGGCACCCACCCGGACTATACGCTGCGCTGCCAAACCCGCGGCTGCACGCCGACGAAGGGCGCGAGCGCCCTCGCGTTGTCTGGCCGTAGGCGTGCCCTCCGCCCTGAACGACCGCCAGCGGTCGTTGCCCTTCGTAGGTGAGCCGCAACCTGTTAGGCAGTAGGGTAGGGACAGCGGGAATCGCCCCACGTTATTGGGGAGAGAATGGCCCGAAGGCCTGTGGCCTACCCGGAGCCCTCCTCGCCATTCCGAGGTGCTGCTATTTCGCGGCTGCGCAAACGCATCCACATCGGCCTCAGCGGCGCTCGCCGTCAGGCCCACGACCGACACGGTGGGGGTCGGCCTGTTGTCCTATCCGGGAGCGCTCGCCGACCCGGAAGCCTATGCCCCGATTGCTGAGGCCGTTGCAGAAGCGGGGTACGAGGTCGTCGTCCTCAACCTCCCCGTTCGCCTGGCCCCCTTCGAGCGTCACCGGGAGCAACTGACCCAGCGAACGCGCGTGTTCGTCCGAGGGGAGGGCGAACGGCGGGAGTGGGTCATCGGAGGGCATTCCAAGGGCGGCAAACTGGCCGCACAATTCGCACGAGATCATGCGGACGACATCGTTGGCCTCCTCTTGGTCGGCACCTCCCATCCGCGCGAAGATGACCTCTCGGGGTTGGCTCTGGACGTGACGAAGGGATACGGCTCAGAGGACGGTCTGGCGAGCGAAGAGGTCGACCGCTTCAGGTCGAACCTGCCTGAGACAACACATTGGACGCGCATCGAAGGCGGCAACCACGCCCAGTTCGGATGGTACGGCTGGCAACTCGGCGACGGCCGCGCCACGATCAGGCGCACTGAGCAACAAGCCGCAACGATCCGTTCCATTTTGGACCAGCTTCGGAGAGTCGAGGAGGCGTTGAGACAAGCATTTGAGGCCCGCCCGCAGTACCCGCGACCGCAGGCCGACCCAGCGTTCCAGCGCTCCCGGCTCGTCCAGGTGCCGGCGCTACCTTCGCGTCGTTCTACTCTCGCGGTCACGGCCCTGGGCGACTGAGCCGCAGTCTGCTGTGCGTACTCGCCTCACGCTCGCCCATATTTTCGCAGATGCCGCGCCTCGATAGAAAAGTCGCCCTCGTGACCGGAGCCGCCCGAGGTATCGGAGAGGCCGTCGCCCGCGCGTTCGCCGCCGAGGGGGCCCGCGTCCTCGTCACCGACATCCGCGACGACCTCGGTGCTCGCGTCGCAGCCTCCCTCGGCGACGCGGGGGAATACCGGCGGCTCGACGTGCGTGAGGAGGCCGACTGGGCCGAGGCGACCGACGACGCCGTGGAGCGGTGGGGCCGGCTCGACATCGTCGTCAACAATGCCGGGATCACCGGCTTCGAGGACGGTCCGGTCGCACACGACCCCGAGCACGCCTCGCTAGCGGACTGGCGCGCGGTCCACCAGACGAACCTCGACGGCGTCTTCCTCGGGTGCAAGCACGCGATCCGCGCCATGCGCCGGGGTGGGTCCGGAGCCATTGTCAACATCTCGTCGCGCTCCGGCCTCGTCGGTATCCCCGCCGCCGCCGCATACGCGTCGAGCAAAGCCGCCGTCCGCAACCACACCAAGACGGTCGCGCTCTACTGCGCCGGTCACGGTCTCAACATCCGGTGCAACAGCGTCCACCCCGCCGCCGTGCTCACGCCGATCTGGGAGCCCATGCTCGGCGACGGACCGGACCGGGAGGAGCGCGTACGAGCTTTCACGGCAGACACGCCGCTCAAACGGTTCGGCACGGCCGAAGAGGTGGCGGCGGTCGTCGTCCTGCTGGCCTCGGACGAGGCCGCGTACATGACGGGCTCCGAAGTCACCATCGACGGCGGCCTCCTGGCGGGGTCCGCAGCGACTCCCACGACCCAGTAGCCCGCTGCGGGAGCCGGGCCCCGAGGGAAGCCTTTAGACTGGCCACTGGGGTGACCTGGCCACCGGGGTGACACGGTCGGGGTCGCAGTCAAGGTCATGAGCTGGTAGTCCCGCCCGTCGGAGCGGCCGAGCCCGACGTCGTAGGGGAGGACGGCCCCGACCCTCTCTCTCCGGGCGGTCAACATCTGGCAGGTCGGGGCCTGCCCGTCGGGTCCCAGTCGAGCAGCGGTGGGCACAGCACCTCCCCGAGGTGCCGGCCGAGGCGTACCCCGTCCTCGCGGCCCGGCTCGGGGAGATCGAGCGGCGGGCGTACGCCCTTGGCGTCGCGTTCCTGGCCGGGGAGCCAGAGGGTGAGAACCGGACCGCGCCCCTGCTGGCGGAGTCTCCCGAGCTGGCCGGGCCGCGGGCGAGCCGGGCGGCCGCGCAGGGCCTCCTGCACGCCGTCAAGGGAGGACGCGCTGCCGGGCCCGCCTCGGCGCCGCGGCGAGGCTAGTCGGCGTCCCGCTCCGCCAGCGCCTCGCGCACGACGGACTGTACAAACGCCCGCGCCTCGTCGGCGTCCTCGGGCACGGCCTCCCAGAACAGGGCCTCCTTGACCGCGCCGATGGCGCCTCGCTGCGGGCCCCGGAGCTGGCGGATCGCCTCGTCGAAGAGCGCGCCGCGCCGGACCGCCTCGTCCTGCCGCTCCAGCACGTAGGCCCAGGCCGCGTCGTGCTCGTTGGGCACCTCGCCCTCCAGCACGGCCTCGCGCACCCACTCCTTGAGGATCCCGACGGCCACGCCCTCCGACAGGTCCAGCCGCCGCTTGATCTCGTCGCCGTCCACGGGCGGCTGCCAGTTCCGCATCCGGTCGCGCGCCTCGACCTCCGCGAACCGCTGCTCGACCCGGTCGAACCCGGCGAGGTAGCGCCGGACGCGCCGCGCGTTCTTGCTCGTGACGTCGGCCCGGACGAGGAGCATGAGGTCCTCGATGTCGTCACCCGCGTCGAACAAGAGGCGGCGGACGGCCGAGTCGGTCACGTCCTCGTCGACGAGCGCGGCCGGCCGGTGGTGGAGCCGGACGACCGTCTGCACAAAGTCGAGCGGGTCGCCGAGCGGGAGCTTGAGCCGCCGGAAGACGGCCGGGATCATCTTCTTGGGCCCGACGAACTCGTGGCCGTGGAACGTCCAGCCCGTCCCCGGCTCCCACCGCTTGGTCGGCTCCTTGCCGATGTCGTGGAGCAGCGCCGCCCACCGGAGCCAGAGGTCGTACCCGTCGGCCCGGTCGCCCACGCCGACGCCGCGCTGGAGGTGGGCGAGGTTGTCGACGACCTCAAGCGTGTGCCAGAAGTTGTCCTTGTGCGCCCGCCCGCCGACCTCCTCGACGCCGGCCAGCGCCGTGACCTCGGGGAGGATGGGCTCCAGGAGCCCGGTCCGGAACAGGAGGCCGAGCCCGACCGAAGGCTGGGGCGCGGCGAGCAGCTTGTGGAGCTCGTCGGTGACGCGCTCGGCGGAGACGATCTCGATCCGGCTGGCCGCCTCGGTCATGGCCTCGACCGCCTCGGGGGCCACGTCGAAGTCGAGCTGGGCCGCGAACCGCGCCGCGCGGATCATCCGGAGCGGGTCGTCCTCGAACGTCACGGCCGGGTCGAGCGGCGTCCGGAGCGTCTTCGCGTCGAGGTCGTCCAGCCCGCCGAACCGGTCGACGACCGTCCCGAACGTCCCCGCGTTCAAGGACGCCGCGAGGGCGTTGACGGTAAAGTCGCGTCGCGCGAGGTCGTCGTCGAGCGTGCCGTCCTCGACGATGGGCTTGCGGGAGTCGGCCCGGTAGCTCTCTTTCCGGGCGCCCACGAACTCGAGGACGAGGCGGTCGTCGTCGTGCCAGTCACCGCCGTCGAGGAGCGCGCGGAGGCGCGGGCCCGGGACCGTCACGGCAGCCGTCCCGAACGCCTCGTACACGGCCGGCGCCTTGACGCCGAGCGCCGCCGCGACGGCCTTCGCCAGCGCGATCCCGCTCGCCGGCCCGACGGCGACGACGTCGAGGTCGGTCGTCTCGCGGCCGAGGAGGGCGTCCCGTACGGCCCCGCCGACGGCGTAGGCCGCGACGCCCAGCCGGTCCGCCTCGGCGCCGACGCGGCGGAGGACGGGCTCGAAGGGGAGGACGACGGTCACAGCGAGCGGAGTGGAGGAGTGC
>JAAXJP010000498.1:5499-12106 GCA_012269805.1 Rubrivirga sp. | reverse complement strand
CCGCGCCCGCGGGACGCCCCGCGGGCCGCCGGCCCCGCGCCGGGGGGGGCGGGCCCCCCGGGGGCGGATGGGCCGAACCCTCCGGCGGGGGGGGGCTCAGCGCCCCCCGCCGTCCGGCGCGTTGTCGATGGGCTGCGGCCGGTAGTCCTCGCCGTCAGCGGGGGGCGGGGCGGGCGCCTCGCCGCTGAGGCCGCCGGCGCCCGGCAGGCGCGGGATGTCCTCGGACGTCACGGCCGCCTCCTGCTCGAGCGTCGTGCGCGCGACGCCGCTCCCGTCGGTCGCCCCGACGATGACGCGGTAGGCGCCGGCCGTCGAGAGCGTCGTGCGGATCCGCGCGCGGTCGCCGTCGGGCGAGGCCGGCGTCCGCTCGCCGTCGGGCCCGACGAGCGTGAGCGACGGGGTGAACCCCTCGGCGCGGACCTCGAGGCGGACCCGGTCGCCGACCCGCCCGCGCAGCGTGTAGGTCTGCGTGTCGCCGGCCTGGAGCGAGTCGGCCACAGCTTGCCCGTTGGTCGGGAGCGTCCGCACGACGACCTCCTCGGGCTCCGGCGCGGCCTCGACGGCCAGCTGGACCGTGTAGGCCCCGGTCCGCCCGGCCGACTGCGACGTGACGACGAGCGTGTGCGTCCCGTCGCGCTCGGGCGTGAACACGAACGTGACCACGCCGCCGGCCCGGCCGGTCTCGCCGCTCACGGCCCCGCCCGGGCCCTGCATCTGGACGACCGGCGCGAACGCGCTCGACCGGACGGTCACGGTGTGCTCGCGGCCCGCGGCACCCGAGAACCGGTAGCGGTCGCGGAAAAAGCCCTCGACCCGCTCGCTGAACTCGCCGAGCTCGGCCTGCACGGCCGACCCGTTCGGGGCGAGCGGGCGAACGGGGTTCTCGCTCACGATCCGGAAGGCATAGTCGCCGGTCTCGCCCGGCCGTCGCGCGGCGATGAGGATCCGGTAGAGGCCCGGCCCCCGGAGCCCGGTCACGGCCACGACCCGGGCGCCCGTGTCGGGGTCGTCGGAGAGCGTCTCGGCCTCGACCCGGTCGCCCTCGGGCGTCTCGACCACGAGGTCCGGGAAAAAGTCCTCGGACGACGCGCGGAAGGCGAGGACGGCGCCGGACGAGTCGGCGGCGAACGTGTAGAGGTCTTGGTAGCGCCCGTCGGGCGTCTGGTAGTCGCCCTCTGTGAGCGAGCCCTCGACGAGGCTCGGCTCGGCGATGACGATGGCCTCGGGGCCGGTCGGGCCCGAGGGCGCGTTGTCGGCCTCGACGACCGCCGTGTCGTCGCCGTCGCCGAGCATCCCCACGACCACCACGCCGAGCACGACGAGCCCGGCCACGCCGACGGCCACGAGGACCCACGTGAGCCAGTTGCTCTTTCGCTCCTCAGGGGGCGGAGCGGCCGGGCTGCGGGCGCCGGTCGGTGTGGGTCGCGGGGCGGCCGTCGCGGCGCCGTCGCCTGCGCTGAGCGCCGCCGCCACGTCCCACGCCGCGGCGCGGCGGTGGCCGTTGGGGCAGCCGCCGAGGGCCTCCCACGTCTCTCGCAGCGACACGGTCCCGCACGTGCCGCACATCACGACCTCGTTGGTCGGACGGAAGGGGACGCGGGTCAACGGGTCGGCGACGCGGGCGCGCAGGAAGCGGGCGTCGGCGGCGGCGTCGAGGCGGTGGAACTCGGGCACGGCGGTCACGGGCAGAGGGGCGGTCAAGCTAGCGCGCGCCGCGCGGGCCGTCCTTCACGGGACCCCCGCCAGCGGGGCCGGGAGGTGCCCACACGCGGCCCGGCATCAACGCCCCGGCGGTCCGCGTCGTCTGCCTCCGCCTCGGCGCCGAGGCGGAGCCCCCCACGTGGTCACCCCGCGATGAGCCGCATGAACTCGGACCGCGTGTTCGCGTTGTCGAGGAAGACGCCGCTCATGGCGCTCGTCGTCGTCATCGAGTTCTGCTTCTCGGCCCCTCGCATCATCATGCAGAGGTGCTGGGCCTCGATCACGACGGCCACGCCCTCCGGCTTCAGCACGCGGTCGATGGCGTCGCGGACCTCGAGCGTGAGGCGCTCCTGGACCTGGAGCCGCCGCGCGAACACGTCGACCACGCGCGGAATCTTGCTCAGCCCGACGATGTGGCCGTTGGGGATGTACGCCACGTGGGCCTTGCCGAAGAACGGGAGCGCGTGGTGCTCGCAGAGGCTGTAGACCTCGATGTCCTTGACGAGGACCATCTCGGAGTAGCTCTCGGCGAAGAGGGCGGACCGCAGCACCTCGTCGGGGTCGAGCCCGTAGCCGTGCGTGAGAAACTGCCAGGCCTTCGCGACGCGCTCGGGCGTCTTCAGGAGGCCCTCCCGTTCCGGGTCCTCACCGACGAGCTCGAGCTGGCGCTTCGAAAGCGCGGCGAGCTCGGCCGTGGTGTCGGCGTGGTAGACGTCCTGCCGCTCATAGAGGAGCGGGCTGGCGTCCCGGACGGCGAGGTCGCTCGCGCCGCCCGTGGGGGTCTCGTCACTCGCCACGGTAGGTCACGGAGTTGTTGGGCGTCTCGCGGAGGTCGATCTCGTAGAGCCCCGGCACGTGGGGCGCCAGCTGCTCCCAGATCGCGACCGCCAGCGTTTCGGTCGACGTCTTCTTGCCCTCTAGGAAGGGGACGTCGAGGTTCAGGTTCTTGTGGTCGAGCGGCTCGACGACGCGCTCGGCGATGGTCCGCTTGAGGTCGGCGAGGTCGATCACGAAGCCGGTGTCGGGGTCGGGCTCGCCGGCCACGGTCACGCTCAGCTCGTAGTTGTGGCCGTGCCAGTTGGGGCTGTTGCACTTCCCGAACGTCGCCCGATTCCACTCGTCGGACTGGTCCGGGTTGTGGAGGCGGTGGGCGGCGTTGAAGTGGGCCTTCCGGGTGACGTAGACCGTCGGCATGGCGGAGCGGTGGGGGCCGTCGGGGTACCGCCCGCCGCGCGCGCCGTTCCGGCCCCTCCGCCGCGATGGGCCTCCGCCTCGGTGCCGAGGCGGACCTACTCGTAGGCGTCGGTCGGGTCCATGGCCGCGAGGTCCACGAAAAAGCTCGCGATCCGCTCGGCGCAGGCGTCGACGAAGGCCGCGCCGGCCTCGGGCGTCGCCTCGCGCGGGTCGCCGACGCCCGTGTCGGCCGTGACCTGGCGCCAGTCGCGCGGCGCCCACGCCCAGCCCTCGTTGAACGCGCCGACGCGCCACCGGCGGGCGGTGCCGTCGCCGGCCTCGGCGAGCGGGCGGACGAGGTCGGGCCGGAGGTGCATCACGGCGGCCGTCTCGAGCGCGCCCGCGTGGTCGCCGGGCTCGGCGAAGTGGGCCCGCGCGTCGGCCGCGCGCCACCAGTCGAGCGCGCAGAGGAACACGTCGGTGCCCGCCTGCAACTCGCGGACGATCGGCTTGAAGTCGTTCCCGCCGTGCCCGTTGACGATCGCGAGGCGCTCGATCCCGGCCGCCTCCAGGCTGGCGACCACGTCGCGGAGGACGAGCCGCTGCGTCGACGGCCGCATCTCGACGGTCGGCCCGAGGCCGAGCTGCGACGCGTTCGACCCGAACGGGACGGCCGGCAGCACGAGCACGCGGGCGCCGCGCTCCCACGCCCGCCGCGCGGCCTCCGTCGCCACGCCGCCGGCGAGGATCACGTCCGTCGCGTACGGCAGGTGGAGGTTGTGGGGCTCCGTCGCGCCCCACGGCAGGACGGCGAGGTCGTAGGCGGCGTCGCGGGCGTCGGCCCAGGAGGTCTCGGCGAGGACGTAGGGGCGCACGGGCAGTCTGGAAGCGGGGCCGGGCCTACGCGCGCTGGGGGGCGACGGTCCGCCCCGACCTACCGAGGCCCCCCGCGCACGATCGTCGCGGGGGGCCTCCGGAGAGACAGGAAGGCGCGCCTAGTACGCGAGGTCGCCCATGACCGGGTCGGCGGCGGCCTTCGGGTCCGGGCCGTACTCGTTCGGCCCGTGATCGCCCTCGAGGATCATGAAGTAGAGGAGCACGAGGTTGAGCAGCGGGATGAGCCCGAGGAGGAGGAGCCAGCCCGTCTTGCCCGTGTCGTGGAGCCGCCGGATCGAGACGGCGATCCCCGGGACGAGGACGGCGAGCATGTAGGCGAGGTAGGCGAGGTAGCCGAGCCAGCCGAGCGGCTCCCAGATGGCGCCGAGGATGCCGGCCACGATCGACAGGCCGATCACGACCCCCACGTTGATGAGGGTGAACATCCAGTACTCCTTGCGGCGCGCGCGCCCGTCGAAGTCGGCGTAGTGGTTTTTGAGGACGTCGAGGTACCACTCCATGGAGGCAGGGGGCTGTGGGGATGGAAGCCGGGGGGCTGCTCAGAGATACGGCAAAGCGAGCGAATAGAGGTCAACACCGTCCGCCTCGGGGCGGCGGCGGCCCCGAGGCGGCGGCGGCCGGGAGTCTGCACGAAGAGCGACCGGCCGGCGAGGTTCGGGACCGGCGGGCCGGCGCGGCCGGTACCTTTCGGGCCCGCCTTCCCCGCGCCCGATGCCGCCCGTCTCTCTTCCCCACGACCCCGAGGTCACGCTCGAGCTCGCCCGCGAGCACGGCCTCACCGACGGCGAGTACGCCCGCGTCTGCGAGATCCTCGGCCGCACGCCGACCTACACCGAGCTCGGCGTGTACTCGGTGATGTGGAGCGAGCACTGCTCGTACAAGAACTCGATCGCCCTCCTCAAGACGCTCCCGCGCGACGGCGAGAACCTCCTCGCCGCAGCCGGCGACGAGAACGCCGGGCTCGTCGACATCGGCGACGGGCTGGCCGTGGCCTTCAAGATCGAGAGCCACAACCACCCGAGCGCCGTCGAGCCGTACCAGGGCGCGGCGACCGGCGTCGGCGGGATCCAGCGGGACATCTTTACCATGGGCGCCCGGCCGATCGCGTCGCTGAATAGCCTCCGCTTCGGGAGCCTGGAGACCCCCCGCGTGCGGTTCCTCTTCGACGGCGTCGTCCGCGGGATCGGCGGCTACGGCAACTCGTTCGGCGTCCCGACGGTCGGCGGCGAGGTCGTGTTCGACGCGGCCTACGAGGGCAACCCGCTCGTCAACGCGATGTCGGTGGGGACCGTGAAGGTCGGCGAGACGGTCTCGGCGACGGCGGCGGGCGTCGGCAACCCGGTCTACATCGTCGGCAGCTCGACCGGGCGCGACGGGATCCACGGGGCGACGTTCGCCTCGGAGGAGATCTCGGAGGAGAGCGAGGCGAAGCGGCCGAGCGTCCAGGTCGGCGACCCGTTCACGGAGAAGCTGCTCCTCGAAGCCAGCCTGGAGGCGATCCGGACGGGCGCGGTCGTCGGGATGCAGGACATGGGCGCGGCCGGCATCACGTGCTCGTCGTCGGAGATGAGCGAGAAGGGCAGCGTCGGGATGGACCTCCAGCTGGAGAAGACGCCGCAGCGGGAGGAGGGCATGACGCCCTACGAGATCCTCCTCTCGGAGAGCCAGGAGCGGATGCTCGTGGTCGTCGAGAAGGGCCGCGAGGCGGAGGTCGAGGCCGTCTTCGACAAGTGGGACCTCCACGCGGTCCAGATCGGCGAGGTGACGGACTCCGAGCGCGTCCGCGTCTATTGGCACGGCGACCTCGTGGTCGACGTCCCGGCCGAGTCGCTGGTCCTCGGCGGCGGCGCGCCGGTCTACCACCGCGAGACGAAACGCCCGACGTACCTCGACGCGACCCGGTCCGCCGACCTCGGCGCGCTGGAGGACGTGACCGCGGAGACGGCCAGCGACGTGCTCGTCCGGATGATGGGCTCGCCGAACGTGGCCTCGAAGCGGTGGGTGTTCGAGCAGTACGATCACGAGGTCCGCACGAACACCGTCTCCGGCCCGGGCCCGACGGACGCCGCGGTCGTCCGCCTCAAGGGCACGCGCGGACGCGACGGCGGCGAGCGCGGCCTCGCCATGAAGACCGACTGCAACGGGCGCTACGTCTACCTCAACCCGCGCCGCGGCGGGCGGATCGCCGTCGCCGAGGCGGCGCGGAACGTCGTCTGCGCCGGCGGCCAGCCCCTCGCGGTTACGAACTGCCTCAACTTCGGCAACCCGTACAAGCCGGAGGTCTACTGGCAGTTCACCGAGGCCGTCGGCGGGATGGGCGACGCGTGCCGCGCTTTCGACACGCCGGTGACGGGCGGGAACGTGAGCTTCTACAACGAGAACCCCGACGGCGCCATCTTCCCGACGCCCACGATCGGGATGGTCGGGCTCGTGGAGGACGTTGAGCGCGACACGACGACGGCCGCGTGGGCCGCGCCCGGCGACGCGCTGCTCCTCATCTCGCCCGCCGGGTGGTGGCAGACGGGCGGCATCGAGGCGAGCGAGTACCTCGCGCACGTCCACGGCCAGACGACCGGCGATGCTCCCCACCTCGACTTGGAGGAGGAAAAGGCCGTCCACGCCGCCGTGCTCGGCGCGATCCGCGCCGGCCTCGTCCGCTCCGCACACGACGTGTCCGACGGCGGGCTGGCGGTCTGCCTTGCCGAGAGCGCCGTCTTCGCCGGCCTCGGCGCCGACGTGGCCCTCCCCGAGACGAGCGCCCGCCTCGACGCCGTCCTCTTCGGCGAGGCCCAGAGCCGCGTGGTCGTGTCGGTCGCCCCGCACGACGCCGAGGCGG
>JAAXJP010000498.1:0-5399 GCA_012269805.1 Rubrivirga sp. | reverse complement strand
CGCCGAGGCGGGCTGGGTCAGGCTTCGGCTTCCTCCAACTCGCGGACCGGCTCGTGCGCGGTGTCGCCGCGCGGGAGCACGACCGTCACGGCCGTCCCCGACCGCCAGCGGCTCTCGACCGAGATCGTCCCGCCCATCAGCCGGACGAGCCGCTCGGAGATGGCCAGCCCGAACCCGCCGCCCGGCCGCTCGAAGCCCTGAAACAGCGTCCGCTGTGCGTCCTCCGGGATCCCGATGCCCGTATCGATCACGCGGACCGAGACGGCCTGCGCGTCGGCGTCGACCTCGACCGTCACGCTGCCCATCTCCGTGTAGCGGACGCCGTTGCCGACGAGGTGGGCCAGGACGCGGCCGAGCGCGTTCGCGTCGATCGTGGCCGGGATGGCCTCGAAGGCCGGCTCGACGTCGAGCGCGATCCCCTTGCCGTCGGCCTGCGGGCGGAGCGCCGCGACGGCCGCGTCGACCGCGCCGACCACGTCGAGCGGGGCGGGGCGGAGCGTCTCTTTCCGCGCGTCGAGCGTGGCGAGGTCGAGGACCGAGTCGAGCGTGGCGAGGAGCCGCTGGCCGCCGGCCGCGATCGCGTCGACGAGCCCGCGCTGGGCCTCGGCGACCTCCTCGCGCAGGATCTCGGTGAACCCGACGACCGACGTTAGCGGCGTCCGGATCTCGTGGCTCAGTGAGGCGAGGTACTGGCTCCGGACGCGGGCGGCCTCCTGGGCATGGTCGCGGGCCTCCGTGAGCGCGCGCTCGCGCGCCCGTCGCTCGCCCACGTCGCGCCCGACCGAGAGCACGCGGCGGCGGCCGCCGACCTCGACCGCTTCCGAGACGAGGTCGAGGAGGACCGGGTCGCCGCTCGCCCCGCTCACGCGGACGTCGGACCGCGCTCGCCCGGCCGTCGCCGCCTCCGCGAGGTGGGCCCGGAGCGTGGCCCGGTCGGCCACGGCGACGGCGTCGAGGAGCGAGAGCGACGGGCTGGCCGTCGCGAGGCTCAGCGCGGCCTGCCCGGCCCGGTTGGTCCACAGGGCCGAGCCGTCGGGGTCGTGGACGAGGATGACGTCCGGCGCCTCCTCCACGAGCCGCCGGTGCCGGGCCTCCGACGCCGCAACGGCGGCGTGCTCGCGCCGCAGCCGTCGGCGGACGAGCGCGGCGGCGCCCGCCGCGCCGATCGCGAGGCCGAGGGCAACCCCGACCGCGAGCGCGAGGGGCGCCGACAGGGGGAGAGCGAGGGGGAGGCCGGCAGGGACGATCATGGCTTACGCGGGGACGCCGAAGGCGGTGGTGGTCGCGGCGTGGGGCGAGGCGGCGGGCAGGGCGGCCTCGCGCGTCGCGCCGAGCTCCTCGGGCGACGGGATGTGGGGGATCTCGGGGGCCTCGGGCTCGTCGGCGTTGGGGGCGTGGAGCGGGAGGGCCACCTCGAACAGCGTCCCCTCGCCCTTCCGGCTCCACACGCGGATCTCGCCCCCCATCAGGTCCACGAGCCGCTTTGTGATGGCCAGCCCGAGGCCCGTCCCCTCGAAGCCGCGGCCGTGGCCGTCGGACTCCTGCTTGAACGCCTCGTAGAGCTCGGGCAGGAACGTCTCGGAGATCCCGACGCCGGTGTCCTGGACGCGGACGGCGAAAAAGTCGGGCGCGGCGTGGAGCGAGACGCGGACCTCGCCGCGCTCGGTGAACTTGATCGCGTTGCCGACGAGGTTCGTGACGACCCGCCCGAGCGCCGGCGCGGAGTGCGTGGCCGGCACCGACGACGCCGTCGACTGGAGGTGGAGCCCGAGCCCCTTCTGCTGGGCGAGCGGAGCCAGCAGCGCGACCGACTCGCGCACGACGACGGCCGCGTCGATCGGCTCCGGCAGGACCCCGGCCCGCTCGGCGTCAAGGCGGGCGTAGTCGAGGATGTCGTTGAGCGTGTCGAGCAGGCGTTGGCCGCCCGTCCGGATCGTGTCGGCGTACTCGTAGAGGTCGTCGGCGACCTCCTCGCGCAAGATGTCGGCGAAGCCCAGGATGGCCGTCAAGGGGGTCCGGACCTCGTGGCTCATGTTGGCCAGGATCGCCGACTTGAGGCGGGCGGCCTCCTCGGCCTGCTCGCGGGCCTCCTCCGCGGCCGAGATGGCCGAGAGGAGCCCGTGCTCGTAGGCCCGACGCTCGGTCACGTTCCGGGCAATCGCCACGAACGTCCGGCCCTCATGGAGCCGGCGCGTGACGATCTCGTAGGGGACGTGGGAGTGGTCGGCCCACGTCAGCTCGAGGACGCCCGACGCCGAGCCTTTCTTGTCGGCGTCGGCGAGGTGGAGCGTGGCCTCGTCTTCGTCGGCGGCGAGCTGAGCGAGGCGGACGGACCGCCCGTCCGGCCGGTCGCCGTTGACGTCGATCCCGAAGGCCTTCTGGGCAGCCCGGTTGGCCTCGATGACCTCGCCGCCCCGGCTCGCGTCGAGGAGCAGGACGGGGTCGGCCGCGGCGTTGAACAGGTGCCCGTAGCGGACCTCCGAGGACCGAAGGGCCTCTGACCGTTTCCGCACCTGACGCCGGAGGACCACGGCCCACAGGAGGGCGAGGAGGAGCAGGCCGCCCACGCCGAGCGCCCCATTGCGGTACTCCGTCGGCGAGAAGCCGGCCTTCTTCACGTCGCCGTCGACGAGGGGGTAGACGAGGTACGACCCGTTATAGGGAGGCTGGGGGTCGTACTGGGCCGCGATGCCTCGAACGCGGGCGTAGTCCCCGATCCGGACGGCGTCGAACGAGACGGGCGCCGGGCGGAGCGTGTAGGCGAAGACCTGGACGAGGTCGGTCCCGCTCAAGAGGATCATGGCCCGGCCGCCGGGGATCTCCTCGATCTCGAGTACCCGGCCCTCGACGCTAACCAGCTCGCCCTCGTGGCCCTCGATGTCTGGGCCCGAGCTGCCGTCGGGCCGTTTGTCGGGGAGGAGGCGGACCGGCGCGACCTCTCGGGCTGGGCCGGGGAGCGTCTCGACCTCCGGACCTTGGAGCTCGAGCATCCCGTCCCGGAAGGCCAAGGTGCCGGCCAGGCGGAGGCTGTCGCCGGTGAGCACGGCGTCGGCGTCGGGTGGGAAGGCGAGGCGGAGCCCGCCGGTGCCGTCCTGGACGTAGGCCTCGCCGAGGCCGGCCCGGATGAGCCCCGTCCCGGCCGTCACCCGGCCCGCCACGACAACGCGCTCGCCGACGAGGTCGGGCACGCCGTCGCCATCGGCGTCGGTGCGGAGGGCGTGAAGCGGGGTGAGGCCCCCACCGCCGGCCGTCTGGGCGTGCGGCGCCGTGGCCGCGCACAGGCAGACGAGCGCGGCGATCCAGAAGACGCGGAGGAGAGGGCGGAGCACGGTAGCTGGGGGTCCGCCTCGGGTATCGTCCGGCGGCGCGCGATGGATAAGCGCGGGCCCGCAGGGACGGGGGCTCTCCTACACCGGGATCGGCCCGTAGCTTGGCCCGGCGCCGACGCCGTAAGGGTCCGCCCGGACGCCCCGTCTGAGCCCCGGAACAAGTAGAGAACCGAACCCGGCGCCGTCCGGGCCGTATCCCACCCCGACCCAACCCACCTTCTTTCTGATGTCCGTCTACGTCACCGGCACCGACGCCAACTTCGAAGCCGAGGTCCTCAACAGCGACCAGCCCGTCCTCGTCGACTTCTGGGCCACCTGGTGCGGCCCCTGCCGCACGATCGCCCCCACCATCGAGGAGATCGCCTCCGAGTACGACGGGAAGGCGAAGGTGGTCAAGCTCGACGTCGACAACAACCCGCAGACGGCCATGAAGTACGGGATCCGTTCGATCCCGTCGCTCCTGTTCTTCAAGGACGGGAAGCCCGTCGACCAGATGGTCGGCGTCGTGCCGAAGCGGGTCCTCGCCGAGAAGCTCGACACGCTCGCCGGGCAGGCCGCGTAGCGCCTCGCCGGCCCGAGCCCTCGGGGGCGCCGCCCACCGGTGGCGCCCCCGCGTTTTTGTACCCTCCGCCCATGACTGATCAGCCCACCCCCCTCCCCGACGGCCTCGACTGGGACGGCGCCGAGCACCGTGCCGTCGTGATCGTCGGGACCGGCCCGGCCGGGTTCACGGCCGCCCTCTACGCCGCCCGCGCGAGCCTCGACCCGCTCGTGGTCCAGGGCTCGGCACCCGGCGGCCAGCTCACGACCACGACCGACGTCGAGAACTTCCCCGGCTACCCCGACGGCGTCATGGGGCCGGACCTCATGCAGGACCTCGAAAAGCAGGCCGTCCGGTTCGGCGCCGAGCTCCGCTGGGGGACCGTCACCCACGTCGACCTCTCGGAGAGCCCGCACAAACTCGTGGTCGACGAGACGACGCCGCTCTTGGCGGACGCCGTCATCGGGGCCACGGGCGCGAGCGCGAAGTACCTCGGGCTGGAGAACGAGAAGCGCCTGCTCGGCCGCGGCGTGAGCGCCTGCGCGACGTGCGACGGCGCGTTCTTCCGCGAGGAGGAGATCGCCATCGTCGGCGGCGGCGACACGGCCATGGAGGAGGCCCTCTTCCTGACCCGCTTCGCCAAGACGGTCCACGTGATCCACCGGCGCGACGCGTTCCGGGCCAGCCAGATCATGCAGGACCGCGTCCTCTCGAACGGGAAGGTCCAGGTCCACTGGAACACGGTCGTGACCGACGTGCTCGGCGAGGACGCCGTGACGGGCCTCCGGCTGGAGGACGTCGAGACGGGCGAGACACGCGAACTGCCGGTGACGGGCTTTTTCGTCGCCATCGGGCACAAGCCGAACACCGAGATCTTCAAGGGCTGGCTGGAGATGGACGACGCCGGCTACGTCCTCACCCACCCCGACTCGACGCACACCAACGTCGAGGGCGTGTTCGTGTGCGGCGACGCGCAGGACCACGTCTACCGCCAAGCCGTGACGGCGGCCGGGACGGGCTGCATGGCCGCCATCGACGCCGAGCGCTGGCTGGCCGAGCAGGACGTGATCGACGAGCCGCGGACCGAGACGGAGTACCACGCGGCCCCGGCCGAGGACTCGGAGACCCACCGGCCCGTCGCCGAGTCCGAAGCGTAGCCGGGCCGGCTCTAGCTTGAGGACGCGCCCCCCGACTCCCATGCGTGCCCTCGCCCTGATCGTCGTCGTCCTGGCCCCCTCCGCCTCGGCGCAGGTGGCGGCCCGGCTGGCGGACCTCCGCCTCGAGACGGCCGTCCGCCTCGCCCTCGTGGACGACGCCCGAACGCGGGCGCTCGACGTGGCCGTCGCGGCGCGTGACGGCGGCGTCGAGGTCCGCGGCCGCGTGCCGGAGGCGCTCCGGCCGCTCGTGGCCGAGGTCGCGAGCGGCGTCCGGGGCGTCCGCGTCGTGGGCGGCGACGCCGTCCCCGACCGGCCGGGGCCCACGACCGACCGCGCGGCGCCGCCGCTCCGCGTCCGCTCGGCGTCCGAGGC
>JAAXJP010000244.1:10524-12143 GCA_012269805.1 Rubrivirga sp. | reverse complement strand
TAGCGCATCCCCCGGGACCCCGCGACGACGAGCGAGATCGTCCCGTCGTCCTCGCTCACGACCATCGCGACCGGGATCGTGACGGTCCCTTCGTCTTCGTCGTTCGACGTGATCACGAGGTCAGCCGTGAACGTCCCGGCTGGGTAGCCGGTCGCGTCGAACCCGACCGTGAGGTCCTCGGAGTCGCCGGCCGGGATCGCGCCCGACGTCGGCGAGACCGACGCCCAGAGCGCCGGGGCGCCGAACGTGATCTGGAACTGCATGTCGTCCGTCGTGCGCACGGTCGCGTTGGCGGGGTTGCCGTCCGACGTCCGGTAGCGATCGCCGCCGGCGTACGGGTTCGAGCTCGAGCCGAGGAGCGGGACCGGGTTCGACCCCGTCATGTCGAGAAACCACGTGTACGTCTCGCCGACCTCGACGTCGATCGGCGTCGTGAGCGAGATCGGGAGGTAGCCGCTCGTCTCCGAGGTCGTGCTCGACACGGGAATCGCGTCGAGTTCGGTGCCCCCCGTGCCGGCGCCCTCGTACACACGGAGCGTGCCGGTCCAGGCGACGCCCGGCGCGATCTGCCCGTAGACGTAGGGCGCGATCGAGACCATCGTCCCGGTGCAGGTCACGACGAAGCTCTGACCGCTCTCGAAGCCCCCCGGGGTGTTGTTCGTATAGAACGAGGCCGACCCCTGCGTGAGCGTCTGGTTCGCGGTGCAGGCGTTGCTGACGGGGTTGCCCGTCTCGTCGAGGACGTTGTCCAACCTCGCCGAATACGCGAGCGCGACGGAGCCGGGCGCGGCCGTGTTGGACAGCGTGACGGTCCGCGTGGCCTCCTCGTCGGGGGCGAGCGTGACCGCCAGCGAGGCCGGCGTGTAGTCGAGCTCCGGCGGGTCGTTGAACGCCGCGTCGACCTGGATGCGTGGGTAGGTCGCCGCCGGCGAGCCGGCCAGGAGCGGGACGCCCGAGGTCACGAGCCGCTGGAGGAGGTCCGCCGGCGTCGCGGATGGGAACCGGTCCTGCATGAGGGCGAACGCGCCCGCCACGTGTGGGGCCGCCATCGACGTCCCGTTGTAGGACGCGTAGCCGTTGGTCGGGACCGACGAGATGATGGCCGAGCCCGGGGCGAACAGGTCCATCCAGGGGGCGATGTTCGAGAACCCCGACACCCCGTCGGTCTTTGTCGAGGAGCCGACCGTGACGGCCGACGAGATGCAGGCCGGGGCGCCAGTGGAGCTCTGGTAGCCGTTGTTCCCCGACGAGATGACCGTCGAGACGCCGACCGACAGGAGGTTGTCGATCACCGTCTTGCGCGTGTCCGTGTCGCAGGTCCCGAAGAACTGGCCACCCCCGAGGCTCATGTTGGCGGCGACGATGTTCCGACCGCCGTTGACGACGAGGTCGTAGACGTGCTCGAGGCCGAGGATCTGGTCCGACGAGTAGGTCAGCACGCAGGGGCTGCCGTCGCACGCCGGCTGCGCGGCCGAGAACCCGGAGAAGACCTGGATGGCCACGACGCCCGCTCCCGGCGCGACGCCAACGGCGGGGCCCGTGGCCCCGGACTGGTCGCCCGCAGCGATGCCGGCGACGTGCGTGCCATGGTCTTCGTACCCGCCGCTGGCGTCGTTGTT
>JAAXJP010000244.1:0-10514 GCA_012269805.1 Rubrivirga sp. | reverse complement strand
GGGCCGACCTGCTCTTCCTGCCCGTCGGGGCAGAGCGTGGTCGAGGCGCTGGAACCGTTCGTCGTCGAGAAGCAGGCCTCGGTGACGACTTGGCCGTTGAGGAACGGGTGGTCGCTTTGGACGCCCGTGTCGAGGATGGCGACCTCGTAGCCGGCCCCGTCGATGCCCGCCGTGTGCGCAGCCGTGGCGCCGACGAGGACGGTGCTGTCGTCGAGGCGGAGGGCGGCCGGCTCGAGCCCGAGGTCGTGGGCCTCGACCGGGACGTCCTCCTGCACCCAGCTGACCTCGGCGAGGGTGCGGAGCTTGTTGAGGTCGGCCGCGTGGAGCGTCGCAGCGAAGGCCGGCGTGAACCGGAAGCGCTTGACGTTCTCCGGCGCGCTGAGCGCGGCCAGGACCGCCGCCTGGGTGCGAGCGATGTCCGTCCGCTGGGACTGCGCCGCCGGTGCGGAGAGGTCGCCTTCGGGAACGAAGCGGATGTCGAGGTTGACGATGACGCGGACGGAGCCGTCGCGGGCGGCCGTGGCCGCGAGCGCGTCGTAGGCCGACGCGACGTCGACGTCGAGCGGCAGGACGCCCTGGGCCCGGGCCGGCGTCGCGAGGGCGACCGCGGCGCACAGCGCGAGCGTGCAGTAGAGAGTTCTCATGCGAGAGGGTGGGGTCATGAGTCCGCCGCGCCACCTCGGCGCGGCCAACGGGGAGACGTGTCAGGCAACGGCCGGACCGTCGCCAGCCGCGCTGCACCAATTCTGCACAGTATACCCGGGAACCGTAGGCCGGGCAAGGCCGAGGGAGCGCCCTCGGCCCAGGTCACGCCCCCTAGCCCGTCCGCGCGAGCTGGTCCTGCTTCGGCGTTTGCCCGACGTGGTCGCGGTAGACCCGGATAAAGTGGCTAACGGACCCGAACCCGACCGCCGCCGCCACGTCGGTCACGCTCCGGTCGGGGTCGGCGAGGAGCTGCCTGGCCCGGTCGACCCGGAGCCGCGTGAGGTACGCCACGGGCGTGATGCCGAACTCGTTGCGGAAGGCCCGATAGAACGTCGGCTCGCTCATGCAGGCCGCCTCGGCGAGGTCGGCGACCCGGAGCGGCTCGTGCATCCGGCGCTTGGCGACCTCGGCCGCCGCCGCCAGCCCGTGCCGCGTCGCCCGGCGCTCGCTCTCCTCCAGCAGGAGCCGCCGCGCCTCGACGCGGAGCATCCGGACCACGAGCTCCTGCACGCCGAGGTCGATGAGGACGTCCTTGTCCGGCGCGTCCTCGACGAACAGCCCGACGAGTTGGCGGACCGTGTGCTCGATGCCGGGCGTGTTCATAAAGTGGACGACGGCGTCGTCGTCATAGCGCCAGTCGCCGGAGGCCTCCGAGCGCGGGGCCGTCTCGTTGAGCCGCCCCGCGACCTGCCGCACGCGCGCCCGGTCGATCTCGATCGTCAGGCACTTGGTCGGGCTCGCGTCCGAGGCCCCCGGAAAGTCGATCTCGATGGTCTGCCCGGTCGGCACCACGAGCGACTCGAGCGGGAGAAACGGGATGGCCGCCCCGGAGACCGTATGCACCACCTTCTTCCCTGTGACCATCCCGCAGTAGAGCGGGTTCGGCGCCCGGAGCGGGACGCGCTCGGCCGGCCGGAACGTGTCGTAGACAGCGAACTCGGCGCCCTCAGCCCCGAACGTCACGCGGTTCTCGACGAGGTCCTGGGGCGCGTGGTCGCGAGCGACGCGGGCCAGCCGGGCGCGGAACGTTGCTTCCATGGGACCTAGGGACGGGCGCGGGGCCGGCGACGAGAGCCACGATAGGATACCGCGACTTTCTGAGAGGAGATCCCTAGAAGTCTCCGGAAGCCCTTCCGATGTTGGCTCCGATGTCCCCGCCCGGCCGGTCGCGCCGGGCCTGTTCTCCACCTTCTCCCCTTCCCCTCATGGTGTACGACCGCCCGCAGCTCGAAGAGCGCTACCTCAACTACATCGGCGGCGAGTTCGTCGAGCCCGTCAACGGGCAGTACTTCGACAACCCGTCCCCCATCGACGGGAAGGACTTTACCCAGATCCCCCGCTCGACCCAGGAGGACGTGGACAACGCCGTGGCCGCGGCGCAGAAGGCGTTCGACGAGACCTGGAGGCACACGTCGGTGACCGACCGGGCCAACATGCTCAACCGGATCGCCGACATCACCGAGGCCAACCTCGAGCACCTCGCCCTCGTCGACACCATCGACAACGGGAAGCCGATCCGGGAGACGCTCGCGGCCGACCTCCCGCTCGTCGTCGACCACTTCCGCTACTTCGCCGGCGTCATCCGGGCGCAGGAGGGCGGCATCTCGGAGCTCGACGAGGACACCGTCTCGATCAACCTCCACGAGCCGCTCGGCGTCGTGGGCCAGATCATCCCGTGGAACTTCCCGCTTCTGATGGCGGCGTGGAAGCTGGCGCCCGCGCTCGCCGCCGGCAACTGCGTGGTCATCAAGCCGGCCGAGCAGACGCCGGTCTCCATCATGGAGTGGCTCGAGTTGGTCCAGGACGAGATCCCAGCCGGCGTCGTCAACGTGGTCCACGGGTTCGGGCCGGAGGCCGGCAAGCCGCTCGCCCAGCACGAGGGGATCAAGAAGATCGCCTTTACCGGCGAGACGACGACGGGCCGCCTCATCATGCAGTACGCCTCGGAGAACCTCATCCCGATGACGCTCGAGCTCGGCGGCAAGTCGCCGAACGTGTTCTTCGAGAGCGTCATGGACGCCGACGACGACTTTTTCGACAAGTGCCTCGAGGGCGCGGCCATGTTCGCGCTCAACCAGGGCGAGGTCTGCACGTGCCCCTCCCGGATCCTCGTCCAGGAGTCGATCGCCGACGCGTTCCTGGAGCGCCTGACCGCCCGCGTCAACGCGATCAAGGTCGGCAACCCGCTCGACGACTCGACGATGGTCGGGGCCCAGGCCTCGAACGACCAGTACGAGAAGATCCAGAAGTACCTCAAGATCGGCAAGGAGGAGGGCGCCGAGGTCCTCGCCGGGGGCGACGTGGCCCGCAACGCGGAGCCACAGATGAGCGTCGCCGAAGGCGGCGGCACCGCCACGGCGACCGGCACCGCGACCGGCGTCGGCGGCGACGGCGCGGCCTCGGGCGACGGCGCGGGCTCGATTCCCGAGGGCGGCTACTACATCCAGCCGACGGTCTTTAAGGGGGACAACGACATGCGCGTGTTCCAGGAGGAGATCTTCGGCCCCGTCGTGTCCGTCACGACGTTCAAGGACGAGGAGGAGGCCATCCGGATCTCGAACGAGACGCTCTACGGGCTGGGCGCCGGCGTCTGGACGCGCGACGCGCACCAGCTCTACCGCGTGCCGCGGGCCATCGAGGCCGGCCGCGTCTGGGTCAACTGCTACCACCTCTACCCGGCCCACGCCGCGTTCGGCGGCTACAAGAAGTCGGGGATCGGGCGAGAGAACCACAAGATGATGCTCTCGCACTACCAGCAGACCAAGAACATGCTGGTGTCGTACTCGAAAAAAGCCCTCGGCTTCTTCTAGGCCGCCCCCGGCCTCGACCGAGCACGCGGGGCGCGGAGCGTGGGGGACCCGCCTCCGCGCCCCGCGCCGGTTTCGCCCCCTCCGCCTCGACGCCGCGGCGCGCGGCCTCGAGGGAAGTGACGCTCCGTCCTCCCACGACCGCCCTGATGCCCCACCGACCCCATGCCTACGAAACGCGTCCTCGTCTCCGACGAAGCCAAGGAAGTCATCGACCAGCTCCGCGAGCAGCACGGGCCGCTCATGTTCCACCAGTCGGGCGGGTGCTGCGACGGCTCCAGCCCGATGTGCTACCCCGACGGCGACTTCAAGCTCGGCCGGTCCGACGTCAAGATCGGCGAGATCCACGGTGTCCCGTTCTACATCGAGCGCCAGCAGTTCGAGTACTGGAAGCACACCCAGCTGACGGTCGACGTGAAGCCGGGGCGCGGCTCCAGCTTCTCGCTCGAGATCCCGATGGGCGTCCGGTTCATCGTCGACTCGCGGATCTACACCGAGGAGGAGGAGGCGGACCTCGACCCGGTCGAGCGCGTCGACGCATAAACCGGACGCGGACGGCGCCTGGAGTCGGCACACCGTCCGGCACGCCCCCGGGGTGAGGTCCGTTCGCGTCGAGGCCGGCGATGGCGCCAGCGGGCGTGCCGTCGGAGGGCGACGCACCGCCGAGGGTGCAGGTCCCAGAGAGCGGGGCGGAGGCCGGAGCGACGGTCAGGAGCACGAGGGCCGGGGTGAGGACCGGACGGCGCATGGATGCGGAGGTGGGGGATGCGCCCTCCCCCTCCGCCTCGGCGGTCCGGCGCCCGAGGCGGCCCGATCCGTGACCCCGTGAGGACGAGAGCCACGGAGGGACGCACGCATAACTCCTGCTCGTCTTGCCCCCTAAACAGACTGCGGAGTACCCTGACCGCCCTGCCACGCCATGCCGCTCGTGTCCGCACCCGACGTCACCGAGGCCCTCAACGCACTCCGCGGCGGCGACGACGGCGCTCGCGACCGGCTCGTCGCCGCCGTCTACGACGAGCTCCGCGTCCTCGCTCACGCCCACCTCCGGCGCGAGGCGCCCCAGACGCTCGTCACGACCGAGCTCGTCCACGAGGCCTACGAGAAGGTCCTCGGGGCGGACCCGGCCTACGATGGGCGCGGCCACTTTTTCGCGGCGGCGGCCCGCGCCATGCGCCAAGTCCTGGTCGACCGCGCGCGGCGCCGGAACCGGATCAAGCGAGGCGGCGGCCAGCGCCCGCTCGCGCTCACCGACGTGGGCGAGATCGCGGCGACCGCCGCCGGCCGCGGCGTCGACCTCCTCGACCTCGACGACGCGCTCACCCGGCTCGCGGCGTTCGACCCCCGGCAGGCGGCGGTCGTCGAGTGCCGCTACTTCGGCGGGCTCTCGTTCGAGGAGACGGCCGAGGCCGTCGGCGTCTCGGTCGCGACGGCCAAGCGCGACTGGCGAACGGCCCGCGCGTGGCTCTACGCCGCGCTCCATGAGAGCCCGTGACCCCCAGCGAGCGGAGATGACGCACGGACCGACATGAGCACGCCCGCTGAGAACGCCCGCTGGTCCGAGGTCAAACGCCTCTTCGAGGCGGCCATCGATCTCCCCCCGTCCGAGCGCGACGCGTTCCTCGACCGCGCCTGCCGAACGCCGACGGGCGCCCCCGACCCCGAGCTCCGCGGCGCCGTCACCGCCCTCCTCACCGCCGACGCGGCGGCCGAGGCGGACGCGACGAGCGGGTTCCTCGACGCCGCCCCCCTGACGGCCCTCCTCGACGGCCTCGGCATCGAGGTGCCCGAGCCCGAAGCGACGCCGGCCGGCACGCGGATCGGGCCGTACCGGGTCCTCCGGCTCCTCGGCCGGGGCGGGATGGGCGAGGTGTACCTGGCCGAGCGGGCCGACGGCCTCTTCGACCGGACGGTCGCCCTCAAGCGCGTCCGGGCCGACCTCGCCCCGGGCGTCGCCGCCCGGTTCGAGACCGAGCGCCGGATCCTCGCCGGGCTCGTCCACCCCGGGATCGCCCGGCTCTACGCGGCCGGGTTCGACGACGACGGTCGCCCGTGGCTCGCCATGGAGCCCGTCGACGGCGTGCCGATCACGGAGGCCATCAGGGGGCGGAGCCTCGAGGAGCGGGTCGGCCTCCTCCGCCAGGCCTGTGACGCCGTCCACCACGCCCACCGGCAGCTCGTCGTCCACCGCGACCTCAAGCCGTCGAACGTCCTCGTCGCCGCCGGCGGGAGGGTGGTCCTGCTCGACTTCGGGATCGCCCAGGTCCTGGGGGCCGAGGAGGGCCGGCGGTTCCTGACCCGGGCGTACGCGGCCCCGGAGCAGCTCCGCGGCGAGCCGGCCACGACGGCGACCGACGTCTACGGGCTCGGCCTCCTCCTCTTCGAGGCGCTCACCGGGACGCGTCCGTTCCCGACCGGCGCTGCCCGCTCCGCACCTCCGCTCGCCAGCGCGATGGCCGCCCCGGCCCACGGCGGCGTCGAGGCCGGCCAACTCCGCGGCGACCTCGACGCCATCTGCCGGAAGGCCCTCGCCCCCGACCCCGCCGACCGCTACGCCTCGGCCGAGGCCCTCTCCGCCGACCTCGGGCGCGCGCTCGCCCACGAGCCCGTGCTGGCCCGGCCCGCCTCGGTGGGCTACCGGGCCCGCCAGTTCGTCCGCCGGCACCGGGCCGGCGTGGCGACCGCGGCGCTCGCCGTGGTCGCGCTCGTGGCCGGGACCGTCCTCTACACGACGCGGCTCGCGGCCGAGCGCGACCGGGCCGAGGCCGCCCAGGCCGACGCCGAGGACACGGCGGGCTTCCTCGAAGGCGTCCTCGGCGCCGCGAGCCCGTTCGCGACCGACCGCCGCGACACGCTCCGCGTCGCCGACCTGCTGGCGGACGCCGCCCGCGAGGTGGGCACGATGACCGACACGCCCGCGCGGCAGGGCCACCTCTACACCGTCATCGGAAGGGCGTACCGGGACCTCGGGCGGACCGCCGAGGCCGACTCGGTCCTCCGCCTCGCCCTCCCCCGCCTCGACGGCGACCCGGGCCGGTGGCGAACGGCCGCCTCCGTCCTCGGCGACGTCCTCCTCAAGGGGGACTCGACGTCGATCGCCGAGGCGATCACGCTCTACCACCGCGTCCTCGGCGACGCCGAGGCCCGGCTCCCACCCCGCGACCCGGCCATCGCCAACGCGGCGACGAGCGTCGGCGTGGCGTACTGGTTCGCGCAGCGGTTCGAGGAGGCCGTGACGCACACCGAGCGCGGGCTCGCGCTCCACCGGGCCGCCACGCCGCCCGACTCGGTCGGCCTCGCGCACTCGCTGAAGGCCCACGCCGACGCGCTCAACTCGGCCCAGCGGCTCGACGAGGCCGAGCCGCTTTACCGCGAGATGATCTCCGTTCGGCGCGCCGTCTTTGGGCCGGGCCACCCGTCGATCGCGGTCGGCCTCAACAGCTTCGCGCTCACGCTCCGCAACGCCGGCCGCGGCGACGAGGCGCTCCCACTCGCCCAGGAGGCCCTCGAGATCTCGCGCGCCGCGCTCGGCCCGGACCACCCGAACACGCTCGGCCACACCGGGACGGTCGCGACACTCCTCCGCGGCCAGGGCCAGCCGGACGAGGCCGCCGTGCTCCTCGAGACCGTCATCGAGCGAATCCGCGCCGCCCGAGGCCCGGACGACTCCTCCCTCCCGTTCCGCTACGACGACCTCGCCCGCGCGCTCATCGAGGCCGAGCGGTACGACGAGGCGGAGGGCGTCCTCCGGACGGGCATGGCGCTCGCGCGACAGCACGGCGGCACGCCGAGCGTCGGAGGAGGCAGCTTTACCAACAAACTGGCCACGCTCGCCCTACGTCGCGGGGCGAACGCGGACGCCGTCCGGCTCTACCGAGACGCCACACGGGAGTTCGAGGCCGTGTTCGGGACGTCGGAGAACGCGTTCTCGGCCGGCGCGCTCAACGGGTACGGCCAGGCGCTCGAAGCGCTCGGCCGGCGGGCCGACGCGCGGGCCGCATACGCGGCCTCGGTCGCGGCGTACGAGGCCGCCTACGGGCCGGAGCACGAGCGGACGGTGGGCGTCCGGGAGCGGCTGGCGTCGGTCGGCGGTGGGCCGGACCCGGCCACCTCGGGCCAATGACGGACGGAACCATCGCAGCCGGAAGGGAGATCGGGCGGCTCGACGAGGCCCTCCTCCCCGAGGTCGGCCGCCTCGGGAGACCGGCTCCGCGGGCTAGAGGCCGCCCGTCACCACGAGCACGTCGTAGAGCGCGTGGGTCCACGCCGCCAGCGCGAAGCCGCGAAGCAAAAAGACGCCGTTGAGCGCGAGCCCGAACAGGAACCGGAACGTGAACACGCGAAGCGTGAACGGGTCGCCGAAGGTGCCGATGTGGTGGACCGCACTGAAGATGAGCGCCCCCACGACCGCTGCGATGAGGTACGCCCGCGTCCGGTCGGGGACCACCTTCTGGAGCCCCCAGAACATCCCGCCGACGAGGATCACGCGGAACACGAGCTCCTCGTAGAGCCCGGCCCCGATGCTGAGGGCCAGTTGGAGCCCGAGCCCGAGGCGGGCCATCTGGGCGAGTGCGAGGTCCGGCCAGAGCCACGCGCCGAACAGCAGCCCCACCACGCCGCCGACGGCGAACGCCAGCACCACGGCGTACCCGAGCGACTCGGCGAGGAGGAGCGCGAAGTACTTCGGGACGAGCGGCGGGCGCCGCTCGCGGTCGCGCCACACGACGACCGCCCCGATGAGGAGCACCACGACGCCGACGGCGGCCCACCCGACGCCGCCGAGCGCGGCCAGGAGCGTCTTTAGCCACACGTCGGCCCCGACGCGGATCTCGCCGGGGCCCGTGTTCGCCAGCAGCACGCCCACCTCGTACAAGACGAAGAGCGGGAGCGCGGCGAGGAAGCCGTAGGTCGCCGTCCGCGTGGCGTCGAAGTAGCCGGTCGGGCGGGCCGGCGCGGGCGACGGCGAGGCGAGGGCGTCGACCTCGGCGGTGAGCCGGGCGACGCGGTCGGCGGGAGACGACATGGGGGCAGACGGGGGCTCGGTCCCCTACGCGCGCCCCGCCGACCGGGATGCGCCCGGGGCCTACATGCCGTCGTCGTCCGTCGGCGCGGCCTCGTCGGCGGCGGGGAGGAGCACCGCGTCGATCACGTGGACGACGCCGTTCGACGCCGCGACGTCGGCCTCGAGGACCGTCGCGTCGTTGACGAGGAGCGAGCCGTCGTCGCCCGCCGCGAACGTCAGAGCGCCGTCGCTCCAGGCCGAGGGAGCGGTGCCAGCCGCAGCGGCCTGCTCCCCCGTGACCTCCCCCAGGACGACGTGGTACAACAGAACGTTCTGGAGGTCGTCGGGCGAGAGGGCCGCGAGGGCGCCCTCGGGGAGCGCGGCGAACGCCTCGTCGGTCGGGGCGAAGACGGTGAACGGGCCGGGCTCGGCGAGCGTCTCCGCCAGCCCGGCCGTCTCGGCGGCGCCGAGGAGGACGGTAAAGCGGCCGTCGGCCTGGAGGACCTCGGCGACCGTCGGGGCGGCGTCCGGGGACGGCGCGTCCTGAGCGACGGCGGTGGGGAGGAGCGCGGCGAGGGCCGCGAGGAAAAGCGTGCGCATGGGGACAGAGAGTGGTGGGACGATCAACGTCCCCCCTTCTGCGCCCCACTCCTTGAGGACCGCCCCCCGATCTCGTGAGGCTGAGGCGAGAGCCGTGCCGCCGTCTCAGACCTCAGCTGATCCTCAGTCGGGCCGGCACACGTCCCCCGACCGCGGCACCGTTGCCGCGAGCGCCCTACGGAAGACGCCGCAGTTCGACCTGCCGGGCCGCGTTCGGGTCGAGCTGGAGGGCCGTCGCGGCGGCCGCCGAGAGCTCGACGAGGTACGTCCGGCTGACGGGCCCGCGGTCGGTCACGCGGACGAACGTGCTCCGCCCGCTGGCCGGGTTCGTCACCAGGAGGACGGTCCCGAACGGGAGGTCGCGGTGACTGACCGTAAAGTCCAGCGGGTCGTAGGCCTCGCCGCTCTCGGTCGGCCGGCCGCTCATGACGTCGGGGTAGACGAGCGCCAGCCCCTCCTCGTCGGCCGGCGGCATCTCGGTGCGCGCGGCGACGGCGGGGTTGACCGGGACGGGCAGGCGGAGGGCCAGGCCGGGCTCGAGCGGCGCCGTCGAGAGCGCGTTCATCCGGGCCAGCGCGTCGACCTCAAGGCCGAGGTCGTAGGCGATCGAGTAGAGCGTCTCGCCGGGCTCGACAAAGTGGACGAGGTCCGCTGGGAGCGTGGTCTCCGTAATAGACCACTCGCGCGGCGGGCCGAGGGCGACCGGCGTGCCGCCCGAGGCGGGCCGGGTCGCGCCGCCGCGCCCGACCACGAGCCGCTGGCCGACCTCGATCCGGTCGCCCTGGATCCCGTTGAGCCGGCGGAGCTCGTCGACCGTCGTGTCGTAGCGGAGGGCGATCCGGAAGAGCGTCTCGCCCGCCGCGACGACGTGGACGGCCGAGCCGGACGTGGCCGGCCCGCGCGGGGTGGTCGTCTCGACGGCGGGGGGCGTGACCGCCACGTCGGTCCGGACCGGCACGTCGGGCGTGGGCCGGTCGGGGATCCGCTCGCCGACGCCGTCGATGGGCCGCTCCGGCGGCGGCGCCTGGCGCGGCATCGGCACGCCGTCCGTGAGCCGGAGCGTCTGGCCGACCGAGATGTACGTGCCGTCGATGTCGTTGAGCGCGCGGAGCTCGTCGACGGAGAGCCCGTGGGCGCGAGAGATCCGGTAGAGCGTGTCGCCGGGCTGGACCACGTAGGTCGTGGCCTGTTGGGCGAGCGCCACGGACGGGACGAGCGCGGCGAGAAGGGCGAGGCGGCGGAGCATGCGGGTCCGGGGGGAGTCGCTAGTCGTCGAATCCGAGGCCGTCGGCCTCGAGGAGGGCGCTCTGGAGCTCGGCGCGGGCGTGGGCGTCACCGGCGGCGGTGGCCGCCGCGACCCCGTCGCGGTAAGTCGCGAGCGCGTCGTCGTCGCGCCCCCG
>JAAXJP010000597.1 GCA_012269805.1 Rubrivirga sp. | reverse complement strand
CTCCGTCCGGCCGCATGCGTGTGCCCCTCCTCGCCGCCGCCGGTGCCCTCGCGCTGGCCGGCTGTGCCTCCTCCTCCCCCACCGAGGCCCCCGACTCGATGACGACTGAGACTGCGTCCGCGCTCGACACAAATCCGCTGCTCCAAGAGTGGACCGGCCCCTACGGCGGCGTCCCGGCCTTCGACCGGATGGAGCTCGCCGATCTCGAGCCGGCACTCGAGGCGGGCATGGCCGCCCACCTCGCCGAGATCGACGCGATCGCCCAGACCCCCGACCCGCCGACGTTCGAGAACACGATCGTGGCGATGGAGCGGGCCGGCCGGCCGCTCGACCGGGCGTTCACGTACTACGGCATCTGGGCCTCGAACCTCTCCTCGCCCGAGTTCCGCGAGATCCAGGGCCGGCGGGCGCCTCAGAGCCCCGAGTACGGCGCGCAGACCACGCAGAACGCCGCGCTCTTCGGCCGCAGCCGCCAGGTGTACGAGGACAGGGAGTCGCTCGGCCTCGACGACGCGGAGGTCCGGCTCGTGGAGCTCGTCTACGACGGGTTCGCGCGGAACGGCGCGACGCTGGAGGGCGACGCCAAGGAGCGCTACGCCGCCATCGACCAGCGCCTCGCGGAGCTCTACACGCAGTTCGGCAACAACGTCCTGGCCGACGAGGAGGGCTACGTGACGTACATCTCCCAGAGCCAGCTCTCGGGGCTGCCGGCGTCCTTCGTCCAGGCCGCCGCGGCGGCGGCCGAGGAGCGCGGGCGGCCCGGCGAGTACGCCATCACCAACACGCGGTCCTCCATGGACCCCTTCCTGACGTACTCCGACGAGCGCGACCTCCGCGAGACCGTCTGGCGGACGTACTACGACCGCGGCGACAACGCCGACGAGAACGACAACAACGCCATCATCTCGGAGATCCTCGCGCTCCGCGACGAGCGCGTCGGGCTCCTCGGCTACGACAACTACGCGACGTGGCGGCTCGAGAACCGGATGGCCGAGACGCCCGAGCGGGCCATGGACCTCCTGATGGCCGTCTGGCCCGCCGCCGTCGCCCGCGTCGAGGAGGAGGTCGCCGACATGCAGGCCGTCGCCGACGCGCGCGGCGACGACATCACCATCGAGCCGTGGGACTACCGGTACTACGCCGAGAAGGTGCGCCAGGACCGCTACGCGCTCGACTCCGACGAGGTCAAGCAGTACCTCCAGCTCGACAACCTCGTGGACGCGCTCCACTACGTCGCGGGCGAAGTGTTCGGCTACGCCTTCGAGCCGGTCCCCGAGGGCTCGGTCCCGGTCTTCCACCCGGACGTGACGGTCTACGAGGTGACCGACCGCGAGAGCGGCGAGCCCGTGGGCCTCTGGTACCTCGACCCGTTCGCGCGGCAGGGCAAGCGGTCCGGCGCCTGGGCCACGACCTACCGCTCCCACTCGACGGTCTTCGGCGAGCGGGAGACGGTGCTCGGCTCGAACAACTCGAACTTCGTCAAGGGGGCGCCGGGCGAGCCGGTCCTCATCTCGTTCGACGACGCCGAGACGCTGTTCCACGAGTTCGGGCACGCGCTCCACTACTTCTCGTCGGGCGTCGACTACCCGTCGCTGAACGGGGCCGTCCGCGACTACGTCGAGTTCCAGAGCCAGTTGCTGGAGCGGTGGCTGCTGACCGAGCCCGTCATCGAGCGCTACCTCGTCCACGTCGAGACCGGCGAACCGATCCCGGCCGAGCTGGTGGCGAAGATCCGCCGGGCCGGCACGTTCAACCAGGGCTTCGCGACGACGGAGTACCTCGCGTCGGCGCTCGTCGACCTGGCGCTCCACACGGCCGACGATCCCGGATCCATCGACCCGGACGCGTTCGAGCGGGAGTATCTGGCCGAGCTCGGGCTGCCGAGCGAGCTCGTGATGCGCCACCGGACGCCCCACTTCGCGCACGTCTTCTCGAGCGAGGGCTACGCGACGGGCTACTACGGCTACCTCTGGGCCGACGTCCTGACGTCGGACGCCGCGGAAGCGTTCACGGAGGCGCCGGGCGGCTTCTACGACGCCGACGTGGCGGCCCGGGCCGTCCGGTACCTCTTCGCGCCGCAGAACGCGCTCGACCCGAGCGAGGCCTACCGCCTCTTCCGCGGGCGCGACGCCGACATCGCCCCGCTTATGCGCGACCGCGGCTTCCCCGTGCCCGACGGCGCGGAGTGATTCCGTAGGGGCACCCCGTCGGTGTGCCCCTGTCTGGCGCCCCCCCGTCCGCCCCGGTGCCCTCGTCGACGCGCCGAGGCGGGGGGGGACCCGCCGGTACCCCACCTCGGTCCGACGGAGACATCCCCCCGACCGATGGCCCGCACGCTCGTCTTCGACGTCAACGAGACGCTCCTCGACCTCGCCGCCTTCGACCCGCTCATCGCGCGGATCTACGGGTCGGCCGAGGTCCGGGGGACCTGGTTCGCCGAGCTCCAGCGGCTCTGGCTCGTCGGCACGGCGACCGGTCACTACGAGGACTTCCCGACGCTCATCGCCCGCGCGTTGCGGAGCGTCGGCCGGAGTCGGGGAGTGGACGTCGCCGACGCCGACGTCGAGGCCGTGCTCGGAGCCGTCGTGGCGCTCCCGCCGCACGCCGACGTGGCCCCCGCGCTCGACCGGCTGCGGGGCGCGGGCTTCCGGCTGGCCGCGCTCACGAACGGGACGCTCCCGGCCGTCCGTCGGCAGCTGGCGTCCGCCGGTCTCGCCGCGTTCTTCGACGAGATGATGTCGGCTGGCGAGGTCTGCCGCTACAAGCCGGCACCGGAGCCGTACTGGCTCGCGGCTGAGCGGCTGGGCGAGAGCCCGGGCGCCCTGACGATGGTGGCGGCGCACGCGTGGGACCTCTACGGCGCGCACAGGGCCGGCCTGCGGACGGCGTTCGTCGCGCGGCCGGGCGCCCAGCTCGTCCCGGGCTGGCCTACGCCCGACGTCGAGGGTGCCGACCTCGGCGCCGTCACCGACGCGCTCCTCTCGGCAGACGCCTGATCTTCAGGAAGAGCCAGCGAACCGCGGACCGGCGCGCGGGCGGCGCTCGTGGAGGAGG
>JAAXJP010000405.1 GCA_012269805.1 Rubrivirga sp. | reverse complement strand
GTGCGTCGGTCGACATACGAGGTGGCGGGATCCGAGCCGCGGGCCCGGCGTCGAGCGGCTCGAGGAGCGGGGCGAGGCGGCCGTGATCGTCGGGTGGAGCGCGTTCGGCGTCGTCGGCGCGTCGCGGCTGGCCGCCGAGCGGGACGACCGCGTCATCCGCTTCCCGTACGGCGGCGAGGGCGGGCCGGAGCCCGAGGACGTGGCCGAGCCGTGGCGCCGGTGGGAGGCCCACCAGGCGTCGGTGCGGCACCGCCTGATCGGTCCGTACCAGCTTCTCCCGGGCCAGAGCCCGTTGTCCTACCTCCGCGCGCTCCGGTCGGGAAAGAGCCTCATCGTTCTGCAGGACGTCCCCGATCCTTCCGCGGAGGCGCCCAGGCGGAGTCTCGTGGGCACGGAGCGGTCCCTGCCGGTCGGCGCCGTCCGCCTGGCGCGCGCCGCGCGCGTCCCCGTCTACACGCTCTCGGTCTCGTTCCGCGACGGCGAGCTCTGGGTCGACCTCGACGGCCCCCACGACGACGACGAGCAGCAGCTACTGGACCGGCTCGACGCCCAGATCCGCGCCGAGCCGTGGGCGTGGACCCTCTGGCGCGAGTTCACCGATGCGCCCGCCGAGGCGGCGTCTCCCGTCCCGGTCGCCGCGCCGGCCCCGCCCGCCTCGCGACGCGCCGTGGCACAGCAGGCCGGAAGGCTGAAGACGGCCTAGGGCCTCGGCTCAGGTCTTCTGCGGTTGCTTCTTGGCCGCCGGGAACAGCACGTTGTTGAGGATCAGCCGGTAGCCCGGCGAGTTCCGGTGGAGCGAGAGATCCGTCGGCGGGTCGCCCACGAAGTGCTGATAGTCCTCCGGGTCGTGGCCGCCGTAGAAGGCGAAGAAGCCCTGCCCGGCCGGCCCGTAGAGGTAGCGGACCGAGCCCGGCGTCGGGCGCGTGGCCCGGCTCCCCCCGCCCGGCGGGGGGGCGTGCGCGCGGACGGCGGTCGTCTGGCCCAGGAACCCGCGGACGCTGGCGACGTGGTTCTGCGTGAGCATCGTCGGGACGGGGTCCCAGCGGGCCGAGAACTCGAAGAGCGTGAAGTAGTCCGTGAGCGGGTTCCGGAGCGTCGGCGGCGGCGGGTCGTCGATGTCGGCGTGCTCGTACTCCATCACGTTGAGCTCCGGGTGGAAGTTCTCGAACGCGAGCGTCCCCGCGAAGTCGAGCCCGTCGCGGGCGCCCGGCGACTGGCCGTCGCCGTCGATCTCGGCCGGGACGATGTCGAGGCCGGCGGCCCCGGCCGCGAGCGCGAGGTCGAACGTGTCGGCCCCCGAGCACATCGCGAACAGGAACCCGCCCTCGACGACGTACTCCCGGATGGTCCGGGCGATGTCCAGCTTGAGGGCGCTCACCTTGCTGTAGCCGAACGCCCGGGCCGACGCCTCGGCCTCCTGCTGCTGCTGCTGGTACCACGCCTGCCCGTGGTAGGCCGCGTAGAACTTGCCGTACTGGCCCGAGAAGTCCTCGTGGTGGAGGTGCACCCAGTCGAACTCACTCAGCCGGCCGTCGAGGACGTCGGCGTCGTAGATCTGCTCGTAGGGGACCTCGGCGTAGGTGAGCGCGAGGAGCACGGCGTCGTCCCACGGCAGCGTCTGCTGCGGCGCGTAGACGGCGATCGTCGGCGCCTTCTCGAGACGGACGACCGACGTGTTCGCCGCGGGCGACTCGGCGTCGGCGACGGCCTGCGGCCCGTGGACGGGCTCGAACGACACGCCCCGCGCCCGGAGCTCGGTCTCGAGGTCGGCGTCGGAGGGGACGACGAACGAGCCGCCGCGGACGTTGAGGAGCCAGTCGACGTCGTAGCCGCGGTCGAGGGCGACGTAGACGGCGCCGTAGGCCCGGAGGTGGTCGGACTGCGCCTCGTCCATCGGGATGAGCAGGTCCTGCGCGCCGACGGGCGCCGCGAGGAGGGCGAGCAGGGCGAGGAGGCGGGGCATGGTCAGGACGACTGAAGGGCGGTGCGGAGGCGACGGAGCTCCTGCCGGGCCTCGGGCGCGATGGGCGAGCCGGGGAAGCCTTCCAAGAGGCGGTCCCACCGATCGGCGGCCGCGGCGGGGTCGTCGAGGTCGCCCTCGTACGTCCGCGCCTGGAGGCGGAGCGCGCGGTCGACGAAGTACGACGTCGGGAACCGCTCGATGAGCCCGTCGAGGGTGGCGACGCCCTCGGCGGGCTGGCCGGCGTCGAGGAGGACCGAGGCGCGGAGGTAGAGCGACTCGTCGGCCAGGGCCGGCTGGGCGCCGAGGCGGGCGTCCAGGGAGTCGAGCGTGGCCAGGGCCGCCTCGGTGAGCCCGCGGCGGTGGCGGAGCGCCGCGCGGCCGTAGAGGTGGAGCGGGTCCTCGGAAAGGTCGACGTCGGGGCCCGGGAGGACGTTCGGGTCGAGCGCGTCGGTGAGCGTCACGCGGAGCGAGATGGCGTCGTTGGCCGCGTCGGCGGCCGTGTTTTCGTCGAGCGCCTCGGCACGGGCGAGCGCCGAGTACATGAAGCCCTCGTAGAAGTCGACGAGCGCGAGCTCGTAGCGCGCCTGCTCGGCGAGCGGGCCGATGCGGATCGACTCGTCGACGTCCTGGAACCGCTGGCGGGCGGCGTCGAGGTCGCCGCGGCCGAGGGCGACCTCCCCGAGCGTCAGCCGCGCGCGGTTGGCGACGCCCACGTCGCGGCCGTTCGCGGCCTCGCGGAGCCGCTCCTCCGACGCCCCGTAGTCGCGGTAGACGTCGCGGAGAAGGTCGGCCAGGGCGAGCGTCGTGCGGGGCCGCTGATCGCTCGTCGGGTTCTGGGCGAGGAACGCGACGTAGCCGGCGCGGGCGGAGTCGGCAGCCGGGGTCGGGCCGAGGTCGGCCCGCTCGTGTCGATCGCGGGCCTGGGCGTCCCAGAGGCGCGCGCGCGCCAGGAGGGCGGCGGGAGCCGCGGGCCCGTCGGCGTGGCGCTGGAGGACCTCGTCGAGCGCGCGGGCGGCGGCTTCGGGCGCTCCGGCGGCCCCCGCCCGCTCGGCGACCGCCCGGGGCGGCGGGCCGCGCGCCGGCTCGCGCCGGTCG
>JAAXJP010000604.1 GCA_012269805.1 Rubrivirga sp. | reverse complement strand
CGGTGCGCGCCCGGCGTGGGCGCCCGGGCACCCGCCCGGCCGTCGGGCGGGGGCCTCGGGCCGCCGACGGGCCGGGTGAGCGGGGCCCGGATGTGGGCCGACGAGGTCCGGACGCTGCTCAGCCGCCGCGACAGCGACGGCGACGCCGATCAGTTCGTCGTCGGGCTCGACAGCTACAACGACGGCCGGACGGCGTACCTCTTCGGCCTCACCGCCGCCGGCGTCCAGCAGGACGCGATCCTCGACGGCGGCGACGACGACGACTCGTGGGACGCCGTCTGGACCTCGGCCGCGCGCGTGCTGCCCGACGGGTGGGTCGCCGAGATGGAAATCCCGTACTCGCAGCTCCGCTTCACCGAGGGCGGCGACTCGTGGGGGCTCCAGTTCCAGCGGGTCAGCCCGGCGCGGGGCGAGGAGTCGTTCTGGTCGCCGTTCACGCGGGCCGAGGCGAACGGCGGGCTCGTCCGCCTCTTCGGCCGGCTCGAGGGGCTCTCGGGTATCCGCCCGCAGCCGGTCCTCCAGGCCATCCCGTACTCGCTCGCGGGCGGCTCGCGGCGCGAGGCCGACGCCGCGCCCGGGACGGCGGCCTACGGGTTCGAGGGGAACGTCGGGGCCGACGTCAAGGTCGGGCTCTCGTCGAACGTGACGCTCGACGCGACGGTCAACCCCGACTTCGGGCAGGTCGAGGCCGACCCCGCCCAGCTCAACCTCGGCACCTTCGAGGTCATCTTCCAGGAGCGCCGGCCGTTCTTCACCGAGGGGACCCAGATCTTCGACCTGACGGTCGGGACCGGCCGCGACGGGGCCCTCCTCTACACCCGCCGGATCGGCGGGGCCTCGCCGATCATCGCGGCGACGAAGCTCTCCGGGCGGACGCCCGGCGGCCTCTCCTTCGGGGCCCTCGGCGCCGCCACCGGCGACGACTTCGCGCCGGGCCGCGGCTACCTCGCCGCCCGCGTCAAGCAGGAATTTCCGGGCCAGAGCTACGTCGGCGCCGGCGCGACCGCGTTCGCCTCCGACGCCGACGGCACGCCGGTGGCCGTCGCGGGCGCGGCCGACTGGGAGGTCCGCACGCTCGGCGGCACCTGGGTCCTCGAAGGGTCCGCAGCGGCGTCGACCCGCTCGGAGGGCGGCGCGCGCACGTCAGGCGGGGCGCTCTACGTCGGGTTCGACAAGGTCGAGGGCTACGTCACGCCCGGGTTCGGCGTCCGCCTTTACTCCGACGGGTTCGAGCTCAACGACGTCGGCCGGTTCCGCCAGACCGACCTCGCCCGCCTCACCGGCGGGACGCGGGTGCTCTGGAACCAGGGCGGCACGGTCGGGCCGTTCCGGCGCCTCAGCTCGTTCGCGTTCTTCAGCCAGGAGTGGTCACTATCCGACGGCGTCAACCGCGGGTTCGGCGGGTTCTTCCGGACGGGCGCCGAGTTCCCCGGCTTCCAGGAGCTCGGCGCCTCGCTCAACGTCGACGGCGTCGGCGGGTTCGACGTCCGCGAGACGCGCGGGCTCGGAGCCGTCCGGAACCTCCGCGACGTGAGCGGCGGGGTCGAGTACGAGAGCGACTCGCGGCGGCAGTTCCAGTGGGAGCTCGGAGTCCGCAGCGGGGCCGACGAGGGCGGCGGCGTCCGGTACGGAGTCGGCGCCGAGCTCGACTGGACGGCGTCCGACCGCGTCCGCCTCGGGCTGGAGGCCGGCGTCGGGGCCGGCGACCGGATCCGAGCGTGGGCGGCCAACGAGGCGTTCTTCGTGACCGACGCCGGGGTCGCCGTCGGCGCCGAGGCCACGACGCCCGACGACGTCTCCGAGGCCGACCTCGTCTACTTCGACGCCGAGCCGGGCCTGCTCGACGGGCTCGCGGCCTACGCCGAGCCGACGGCCGTCGCCGGGACGGCCTACTACGCCCCCGTCTTCGGCGCGCGCGACACGCGCGAGATCGACCTCACGACCCGGGCCCAGGTCATCTTTGGGCCGGGCCTCTCGCTCCAGCTCTACGGCCAGCTGTTCGCCGCGCGCGGCCGATTCCGGGACCTCGCCGTCCTCGCCGGTCCCGACGACCTCCGCCCGGCCGCGGCCTTCCCCAAGCGCCGCGACTTCGCGTTCGCCAGCTTCAACGCCAACGCCGTCCTCCGCTGGGAGTACCGCCCGGGCTCGACGCTGTTCATCGTCTACAGCCAGGGCCGCGACGAGTCCGTCTTCGAGGAGGCGCTCCTCCGCGAGGCCGGCCGCTCGCCCTACGACCGCCGCTCGGTCGAAACCCTCGGCGACGCCTTCGACGCCTTCCCCACCGACGTCTTCCTCGTCAAGCTGTCGTACCTCATCATGCGGTGAGGGGCGGCGCAGAGCGTTCCCGGCGTCCCGAGTTCCTCGCGCGGGTGAGGGTGTGGGCTCGGGGATGGAGGACGACCGCGCCGGCCCGAGCCCGGCGGTCCTGTTCGGTCCGCGAGCGGGCGAGCGCGCGAGCCTTACCCCTCGATCTCGGTCACGAGCTGGATCTCGCGGAGGACGCCCTGCACGCGGAAGCAATCAAAAAAGTCGCCCTGGTAGACGCAGTCCTTGCCGCGCGTGTGGACGGTCCAGGCGTGGCGTTCGCCCTGCTCGGCCGTGCAGCCCGTCGCCTTCATGAGCTGGAGGATGACCTCCTCGAAGGTGTGGATGTCGTCGTCGAACAGGATCACGCGCCACGGCGTCTCGACCGCGGCGCCCGTCTCCTCCTCGACGACCGGAGCGACCCCGGGGGTCGCCGGCTCGGCCGCCTGCGGGTCCTCCCAGCGCATTCTTAGGCTGCCACGGTCTCCGTGGGGACGAGGGCGAGGATCGTGTAGTCCTCCGTGACCGGGTTGGCGAGCAGCTTTTCGCACGCCTGGCGGACGGTCGCCTCGGCCAGTTCGGCGGACTCGGCGTCGACCTTCAGCTCGAAAAACTTGCCCGTACGGACCGAGTCGACGGACGGCATCCCGAGGTCCCGGACAGCGGCGCGGATTGCCTTCCCCTGCGGGTCGAGGATGGACGGGCGGAGCGTGACGCGGACGTGGGCGGTGTACATCGGCGGGGCGAGGGCGGGA
>JAAXJP010000219.1 GCA_012269805.1 Rubrivirga sp. | reverse complement strand
CTCCGCATCAACGTCCCGGTCGTGTTCGTGTCGGGCGGGCCGATGGCGGCGGGCCGCCTCCCCGACGGCTCCAAGGCCGACCTGTCGAGCGTGTTCGAGGGCGTCGGGAAGTACCAGACGGGCGAGATCTCCGACCAGCAGCTCCACGACCTCGAGGCGTTCGCCTGCCCGACGTGCGGCTCGTGCTCGGGGATGTTCACGGCCAACTCGATGAACTGCCTCATGGAGGCGCTCGGGCTGGCGCTCCCCTACAACGGGTCGATCCTCGCGACCGACCCCCGCCGCCGCGAGCTGGCCCGGAACGCCGCCCGGCGGATCGTCGAGCTGGTTCAGGAAGACCTCAAGCCGCGCGACGTCGTCACGGCCGAGGCGTTCGACGACGCGTTCGCCCTCGACATGGCGATGGGCGGGTCGACGAACACCGTCCTCCACCTGCTGGCGGCCGCCCGCGAGGCCGAGGTCCCGTACGACCTCCGGCGGATCGCGAAGGTGTCGTCGCGGACGCCCTACCTCTGCAAGGTGTCGCCCTCGACGCCGAACGTCCACATGGAGGACGTCGAGGCGGCAGGCGGCGTGCCGGCCATCCTCAAGGAGCTCGACGCGATCGGCCGCCTCCACCGCGACCGCCCGACAGTCGCCGGCCCGCTCCGCCAGACGATCGAGGCGGCGACGAACAAGAACCCCGACATCATCCACCCGGCCGCGAAGGCGTTCCGGAAGACCGGCGGCCTGTCGGTCCTCTTCGGCAACCTGGCGCCCGAGGGCGCCATCGTCAAGAGCGGCGCCGTGGCCGACGAGATGCTGACGTTCGAGGGCCCCGCGCGGATCTACGAGTCGCAGGACGACGCCGTCGCGGGCATCTTGGGCGGCGAGGTCCAAAAGGGCGAGGTCGTCGTGATCCGGACGGAGGGCCCGAAGGGCGGCCCGGGGATGCCGGAGATGCTCCAGCCGACGAGCGCGCTCGCGGGCATGGGCCTCGACACCTCGGTCGCGATGATCACCGACGGCCGGTTCTCGGGCGCCACGCGCGGCCTCAGCATCGGCCACGCGTCGCCCGAGGCGGCGTCGGGCGGGCCCATCGGCGCTGTCCGCCCCGGCGACCGGATCCGCATCGACATCCCGACCGGCGAGCTCACGCTCTTGGTGGACGAGGCCGAGATCGCCCGGCGGCTCGCCGAGGCGCCCGCCTTCGTGCCCAAGATCCGGAGCGGCTGGCTCGGCCGCTACGCCCACTTCGTGACGAGCGCCTCCGACGGCGCCGTCCTCCGGCTGCCCGCGCCCGCGGCGACCGTGCCCGCCTCGGGCGACGGCGCGGCGGTCCCGGCCGCCGCCCCCGAGCCGTCCTGACCCCGGCTCTTTCTCCTGCTGACGACCTCGTCCGCACACCGCCATGATCACCGACCTCCCCCGGACCGCTCACCGCGCCACGCCGACCCCGGCGACGGCGCCCGCTCCCGAAGCGCCCGTCCTCACCGGCGCCGACATCTTCGTCAAGAGCCTCGAGGCCGAGGGCGTCGAGGTCGTCTTCGGGCACCCCGGCGGCGCGATCATCAAGATCTACGACGCGCTGGCGCAGCTCCGGCCGTCCTTCCAGCACATCCTCGTGCGCCATGAGCAGGCCGGGACGCACGCCGCCGAGGGCTACGCCAAGGCGACCGGCAAGGTGGGCACCGTCCTCGTCACGAGCGGCCCCGGCGCGACCAACACGGTGACCGGCATCGCCGACGCCATGATGGACTCGGTCCCGCTCGTGGTGTTTACGGGCCAGGTGTCGGTCCCGCTCATCGGCGGCGACGCGTTCCAGGAGGTCGACACGATGGGCGTGACGCGGTCGGTCACGAAGCACAGCTTCCAGGTCCGCTCGGCGGCCGACCTCGCGCCGACCATCAAGGCGGCCTACCACATCGCGCGGACCGGCCGGCCGGGGCCGGTCGTGGTCGACCTGCCCAAGGACATCTTGGTCGAGGAGGCCCCGTTCGAGTACCCCGACTCGGTCGAGATCCGTGGGTACCACCCGGTCCACGAGGCGCGGCCGGACAAGATCGAGCGGGCGCTCCGGATGATCCGCGAGTCCCAGAAGCCGCTGCTCTACGTCGGCGGCGGGACGATCTCGTCGAACGCGACCGAGGAGCTCACGGAGCTCGCTCGCCACGCGCGGATCCCGGTCACGACGACGCTCCACGGCCTCGGCGCCTTCCCCGAGTCCGACGCCCTCGCGCTCGGGATGCTCGGGATGCACGGGACGTACTGGGCCAACATGGCCGTCCAGAACTGCGACCTCCTCATCGCCGTCGGCGCCCGGTTCGACGACCGCGTGACGGGCAAGCTGGAGGCATGGGCCCCGCACGCCGAGGTGATCCACATTGAGATCGACCCGTCGTGCGTGTCGAAAAACGTCTTCGCCGACCTCGCCATCCTCGGCGACGTCAAGGACGTGCTCGGACAGATCCGCCCGCACGTCGAGCCCAAGGAGACCGGCGCGTGGCTGGAGCAGATCGCCGGGTGGAAGCGGCAGGTCGTCGAGGGCGAGGAGCCCGTCGCCGAGACGGGCGACGGCGTGCTCCGGCCGGAGGTCGCGATCCGGAAGCTGGGCCAGAAAGCCGGCGACCGCGGCGTGCTCACGACCGACGTCGGGCAGCACCAGATGTGGTCCGCTCAGTTTTTCGGGTTCGGGCGGACGCGGAGCCACATCACGTCGGGCGGGCTGGGGACGATGGGCTTCGGTTTCCCGGCCGCCATCGGCGCGGCGTTCGGGCTCCGCGGGACGGACGCGACGGTCGTCTCGATCAACGGCGACGGCGGCTTCCTGATGAACATGCAGGAGCTCGGCGTCGCCAAAAAGCACGGCCTCCCGATCAAGCTGGCGATCATCAACAACAGCCGCCTCGGGATGGTGCGGCAGTGGCAGGAGCTGTTTTTCGGCGAGCGCTACTCCGAGACCGACACGTCCGACACGAACCCCGACTTCGTCGCCCTCGCGGAGGCGTTCGGCTGCGTCGGGCTGAGGGCGCGCACGCCGGACGAGGCCGACGCCATCATCGACCAGGCGTGGGCCGTCGACGACCGC
>JAAXJP010000579.1 GCA_012269805.1 Rubrivirga sp. | reverse complement strand
CCCCGGGGAGCCACCCCCCCCCCGTTTGGCGCCGGGGGGTGTGTTTGCGGGGGGGGGTCCCGTGTTGTGGGGGGTGGTCCGTGGGGGGTTGTTCGGGGCGGTTTTTTGGGGGGGGTGGTGGGGGGGTGGGGGGGGGGGGCGCCGGTTTGTCAGCGCCCACGAGATGCGCAAGGAGCGTGCCCGGGAAGCTTGTCGCAACAGGGATCACGCCCCTTTCGTGGATTCCCCCGTGGGGGGCTAGGGAGTCGTCGCGGCGGCGCGGCGGAGGGCGAGCGTCAGGATCAGCCGCTCGTCGCGGTGAGAACCGCCCTTGAGCTCCAAATCGGCGGCCAGGAGCGCCTCGAAGGCCCGCCGGATGCCCCGAGGGCCGTAGCGGCGGGCAGGTGGCACGTAGTCACGGATAAAGAAGGGCGGCACGCCGATCTGTCCGGCCCACTCCCGTTCGGGAACGCCCGACTCAAGACACCCTGTCAGCTTCCACAGCTTCGTCAGGTGCGACGAGAGAAGCGCGACGATCCGGATGGCCTCGCCGGCCCGGTTGCCGGCCTGCGCCAACAGCGCGTCGGCGATGGCGAGCGCCTTGGGCACGTCGCCGCGGCCGAGCGCGGCCTGGAGCTCGAACGGGTTCTGCTCGGCCGAATGGCCGGCGGCCCGGAGCACGTCGTCACGCGTGACCCGCTTCCGCTCGCCGACGTAGGTCACCAGCTTGTCGACCTCCGCGTCGAGGCCGCGGAGGTCGGACCCCGACATCTCGGCCAGCATCGCGGCCGCCCCCGCCTCGGTTTCGACGCGGCGGGCCCTGAACCGCTTCTCGGCCCATCCTGGAAGCTCCCGGTCCTTGAGGGGCTCGAAGTTGGACCACACGGCGTGCTCGCGGAGCGCGCGGTACGGGTGGGCCGAGACGTTCGGCTTCGCGTGGCACAGGAGGACGACGACGGCCTGCGGGTTCGGCGCCTCGGCGTAGCCCTTGAAAAGGGCGTTGTCGGCCAGCTTCTCGAACCCGCGGACGACGACGAGCCGCCGGGCCGCCATCATCGGGAACTGGGCACACTGCGCGAGCACCTGCTGCGCCGTCGCCTCTGGGCCGAACACGACGTCGACGTTGAAGTCCCGCTCGTGGGGCTCGACGGCGTGCTCGACGGCGAGCCGTTGGAGCTCGTCCATAAACCAGCCCTCTTCTCCATAGAAGAAGTAGAGCGGGGCGAACTGACCGTGCCGGAAGCCGGTCGCGAGGTCGTCGAACGAGGCGCCGGTCTTTTTGGAGGAGCGGCCTTTCGCCATGGGCGGTCGGGAGAAGCGTCGCGAAGGTCGGCCGCGGGGGTGTCGAGGCCGTGACACCGAAGGTAGAGCGGGCCCCCGCCCGCCGGCCGGCCTCAGCCGATCCTCAGGCGCGATCTCACCGGACGCTCAGGGACGTCCCCCGACGTAGGCGTCACCCGGCGGGGCGGTACGTGCACCCGCACCGCCAGCCGGGGCCGACCTCGTGCGGGATCGGGCGGAGCGCCATCGCCTCGTCGACCGTCATCTCGAACCCGTCGGTCTCGTGGCACTCGGGCGCCGAGTCGGGCGCGCGGCTGGCCCGAAGGCGGAGCTTCTCGACGCCGGCCTCCGCCAGGATGAACAGCTGGTACGCCTCGTTCTCCGCAGGCGACATCTGGCCGGGCCGCGCGAACACGCGGGGGTCCCGCGTGGCGGTCGTAATGGAGCGGAGGGGGTGCGAGGAGGCGTACACGGCCCCTAGTAACGGCACTCCGTCTCATAAATGGAACTGGCCGCCGGATTCGACGCCGGGCCGTTCCCGCTTCACGGACTTGGATGCCCCAACGGACGGCGTGGCACGCTGTCACGCCAGCGAGCCCCCGGTTTCGGGTCGTGCGCCACGCGCCCGAAGAGCGGGCGGAGACGGGGTCCGCGCGGAACGGTGCTTGTTGCGACAGGTAACTGGTCCGTCCCTCCTCTCCCTCCCCCCGCTATGGACACCCGCCGCATTGGCTCGCTCGAGGTCTCGACCGTCGGGCTCGGCTGCAACAACTTCGGCTGGCACATCGAGGAGTCCGCCTCCCAACGGGTCGTGGACGCCGCCCTCGACGCCGGTATCACCCACTTCGACACGGCCGAGAGCTACGGCGAGGGCGCCTCCGAGACGTTCCTCGGCCGCGCGCTCGGCGACCGGCGAGACGAAGTCACGATCGCTACCAAGTTCGGCCACATCGCGGCCGGCGCCCCCGGCGGGCAGGCCACGCCCGAGACGGTCCGCGCCGCTGCCGAGGCGAGCCTGGAGCGGCTCGGGACCGACCGGATCGACCTGTACTACCTCCACCGGCCCGACCCCGAGACGCCGATCGCCGACACGCTCGGCGCGATGTCGCGGTTGGTCGAGGAGGGCAAGGTCCGCGAGATCGCGTGCTCGGGATTCTCAGAGGAGCAGCTCCGCGAAGCGGAGGCCGCCGCCCAACACGCCCGCTTCGTCGCCGTCCAGAACGAGTTCAGCCTCCTCCACCGCGAGCCGACGCAGGACGGCGTGCTCGACGCGTGCGCCGACCTCGGCATCGCCTTCGTCCCCTACTTCCCGCTCCAGAGCGGCCTGCTCACCGGCAAGTACCGCAAGGGCGACGTCCAGGACACCGACGGCCGCCTGACCGCGACCGAGGGCAAGTTCAAGGGGATGGGCGACGGGCTGCTGACCGAGGAGACCCTCGACACGGTCGAGCGGCTGATCGCCTTCGCGGAAGACCGCGACCACACGATTCTCGAGCTGGCCTTCTCGTGGCTCCTCGCCCACGACCCGGTGGCGTCGGTCATCGCTGGGGCGACGAAGCCGGGGCAGGTCCGCGCGAACGTCGCCGCCGCCGGGTGGCAGCTGCCGCAGGACGACCTCGACGCCGTCGACGAGATCCTCGCGCAGCCGGCCTAGCTCGGCCCGCCTCGGCGCCGAGGCGGACGGGCTCGAGCGGGGCGAGGGCCCCAAGGGCTCTAGGCGAGAGGCGGCCACCGCGTGGCGGAGGGCCCGGTATCATGGGGGCCCGCGACCGGAACCGCTCTCGACCGGCCTGCGGTTCACCTCCCCTC
>JAAXJP010000418.1:388-12236 GCA_012269805.1 Rubrivirga sp. | reverse complement strand
CCGACCCGCGAAGAACCGGCCCCCGCCGCCAAGGAGGAGGGCGAAGCCGGAGGACGACATCTGCCGGGCGACCTCGGCCTCCCCGTCCCGAGCGCCCACGTGGGCCGCGAACGCGGCCGGGGTCGCGTCCGTGACCCGGCCCGTGGTGACGAGCCCGGTCGCCATGCCCCGGGCCCCGGCGGCCTCGAGGACGGTCCGGCACGGGGCCCCCGTCGTGTCGACGGCGATGGCCCCCCGGTACGTCTTCGTCCCGCAGGCGTAGGCCGTCGCGCTCGCGGCCGAGTCGGTCACGCGGCCGTCGGCCGCCGAGGTCTCGACGGCGCCGACGAGAACGCTGTCGAGCGCGAGCGGGGCCCCCTTCGCCGCCCGCCCGAGCGTGGCCGAGGCCGGCCCGAACCCGTCGGCGATCAGGAGGACGACGTTCTGGGGTTGCCCGGTCTGGCGGATCGGCCCGGCGCCCTCGACGCCGGGCCGATCCGCCTGTGTCTGAGCCGCCAGCGGGACCGCGAGGAGGAGGGCGACGAGCGGGAGGGCGAACGTGCGCATGGTGGCCAGTGGGTGCAGAGACACGACTCTACGGACCGTCAGGTTTGCGGTTGCTCTTGCGTGGCGGCATGACAAATGCGGTTAGCGCACGGCGTCACGAAGCAGGCACCGGGAGCCCGTGCTGCCGGAGGAACGAGAGCTTGTCCCAGTACCCTCGTTGGAATACGATCACGCCGTTCACGACGTGGAAGAAACCGCAGCCGCGGAGGCCAAGCGGGTCGCGCCATTCGAGGATCGCCCACTCTCCGTCCTCGAACAGGTTCTCCACGATGCACGTCATCTCGGCCGCCGCGAACTCCCGCTCGAACATGGAGCGGATCGCCCTGCGTCCCTCGACCGGCTCCTCGGCTACCTGGTGGTTCACGGCGGCCGGGGCGTAAAGGGCCGCCAGCCGGTCCGCGTCCCCTGCGTTGAAGGCGGCTACCCAAGCCCGGACGACTTCCTTCGGACGCATGGGGATGTTGAGAGTGCGCGCTAACAGTGGACCGCCCAGCCGCCCAGGGCGACTGGCGGAACGGTTCGGATGGGCAACGTAGGCGCCGACGCCCGGCTGAGGCAAGAGCGCTCACGCCCCGGGGCGGCCTACAGCGGCGGGGTCTACCGCCGGGGGTGCCATCGTGGCTACGGACGGCCCGAAGAACGCCCGCCGCGTCGCGATCAGCGGCGGGGCATAGACCGCCAGCGGGGCGAGGTTGATGAGCACGACGTTGAACGCGGCCCCGTGCGCGAGAGATAGCGCCGAGTCCACGACGAACCACAGTGCCAGCCCGCCGAGCGTGGCCCACCACGCCCACCGCTCGCGCCGGGCGAACGGGACGGCCGCGATGAACGACTGGAGCAGGTACGAGCCGGCGATGGTTCCCCCGAGCGGTCCGAGGATGAACGCCCGGAAAGCGGCGGCCTCCCCCGGCTCCGCGCCGGCGTAGAAGGTCCGGGCGACGGCGTCGTTCCAGGGCCCGAGGAAAGGGGCGTTCGGGGAGAGCGCGACGACGACGCCGAAGGCGCAGAAGGAGACGCTGGCGTAGAGGAGCCAGCGCTGCCAGAACCGGAAGGCGGGCTCATTCATCTGGCGACGACGCGAGCGCGGTAGAACAAGGGCCGCTTAGCCACCGGGGCTGGCGGCGCAGCGAGTGGACGAGCGAAGGTAGGCGCCGGCGCTAGGACGAGCCAAGAGCGCTGACGCTCCCGGGCGGCCTACAGCGGCGGGTTATGCGGCACGGCGATCCTGGACGTATCCGCGCTCTGCCAGCCAAGCCAGCGACGATTCCAAGTACGGCACCTGCGCTTCGAGCGCCCACAGCGCGTCGGGCGCGTGCTCCTCCAACGCCGCCAGCACGTCCTCCATCGGGATCGTCCCATCCCCGAGGCCGAGGTGCTCGTCCTCGCTGCCGTGGTTGTCGTGGAGGTGGACGTACCCGATCCGCGAGCCGAGCCGCTCGACCCAGTCGAGCACGGGCACATGGCCGTTGCAGTGGGCATGACCCGTATCGAGGCAGACGTCGAGGGCCGGGCTGTCTACGGCGTCGACCACGTCCGCCAGCAGCCCGGGGTCGTGCTCGAGCATGTTTTCTACGTGGACGCGGACGCCCTCTTTGCTAGAGACGAAGTCGCGCCAGAACGCAGCCGAGCGTTCGAGCCAGTTCGCGTGCCCGCTCGTGCCGGGGACGTACCCGTGGTGGAGGACGACGTGCCCGGCCCCGAGCCGTCGGGCCACGCTGTACGCCTGCTCGAACCGGGTGCGGGCCACGTCCCGGACCATCGGGTCGAAGCTGCCGGGGCAGAGGTCGCCGAACGGGCCGTGAAGGCCGCGCGGGGTGATGCCTTCGGTCACGCGCTCGTGCTCCGGCACAGCGCCGTCCTGCCCGAGGACCTCAGGGTCGTAGAACGCCTGCACCTCGATCCCGACGCCGTAGCGCTGGCAGAGCGGGGCGACGCGGTCGACCTCGGTGTCGTCGCAGAGGAGGAGCGCTTTCATCAAGCGGAGGGGGAGTGCCGCATAACAGAGGACCGCTTTGCCGCACGGGGCTGAGGGCGAGATGGTGTGCCGAAGCTATGACTGGCGATGGCGCTGGGACGGGTCGCGGACGCTGACGCCCCGGGTCGGCCTACAGCGGCGGGTTAGCCCGCACGACGTTCAACTGAGCGCCTCGAACAGCAATGCTGCCAGCGCCGCGACACCAAGACCGAGTTCGGCGAACCGCCAAGCGGAGCCTTCCGAGTTCGCGAAGGCCGCGCCTACTAGGTTGCTCAGGCCAAGGGCCCCGAGCCCCCACTCTATCTCGGCGGCGTCGCCTCCGCTCCGGTAGACCCTGATGAGGGCCACGGCAATGAGCATCACGCCGATCCCGAACTGGACCCAACCGAAACCGCCGGACTGGACGGGCTCACGATGTTCGGTACCTGCCTGTGGTGCTTCTGACATTGGGTCGGGGGCGAGCACAAGTGCGGTCTAACAGATTGCGGTTATGCAGCACAGTTTTTATGGACGATGTCCCCACGCCATCCCGCCCATAATCGAGGAAAAGAAGGTGCCCGCGCGGTCGCGCTCGCGGAGGTCCGCCAGCCACGCGTCCCGCTCCGACTCCGAGATTAGCTCTCGCTCGGCCGCCTGCGCCGCGTAGTGCTCCAACCCGAACGCCCAGGCTGCGACGGCCCATTCCGTCGTGTGAGCCACCGACATCTCGCAGTCCACGTCCGCGAACCCGACCGACCGGAACTGACCGTAGAGACTGCGGGCAGCCCACCCATTCCGGTGGAGGTCGCTCCCGAGGTCGAGGACCGTGCGGGTCAACGCCGGGAGGGACGTAGCGACCGTGAGCGTGCCCCAGTCCGCGTCGGCTACGACGCACCGACCACCGGGCTTGAGCACCCGGAAACACTCGGCGAGGGCGCGCTCCGGCTCGTCGAGGTGCTGGAAGACCCGGTCGGAGCGGCATCCGTCGAAGCTGGCGTCCTCGAACGGGAGCGCATAGGCGTCCGCGAGCACGAAGCGAACAGGCGTCCCCGCCGCCGGCCGGCTCCGCGCCTGCTCGATCATCTCCTCGTCCCGGTCTACGCCTACGACCTCGCCGCCCGGCTCGACCCGTGCGGCCATCGCGCGGGCGTCGCTGCCGGGGCCGCATCCCACGTCGAGCACCCGATGACCGGGCTGGAGCCGGAGGCGGTCGAAGGTGCCTTGCTTGTAGCCCCCGAAGAGGCGGCGCACCTCGTCCATGTAGGCGACCTCGCTGGTCCTGGCAGCTTCGTATGCCATAGGTCTCAGGTCGCTACCGCGCGAGTGCTGTAGAACAGAGAGCCGCTTAGCCGCGAGGGGCTGAGGGCACGACGATTGGAACGACTACTAGAAACACCGGACTCATGGAGAGGCAAGAACGCGAGAGCCCTTCGTCGGCCTACAGCGGCGAGTTATACAGCCCGGTGGGATGGGACGAGCGAGCACAGGCCGCGATGGACTTGGAACTGAGCATCGTGGACGATGACATCGCTTCGGTATACCGTGGCTTGGACTGGGGCAACTTCGTCAGCGGAGACGCGGCGCGACTTCAGATCGCCCGTTCACTGCGGCGGCTGGTTCAGATCAAAGAAGGTGGCGACGGCCACGATGGTCGCCACCACCGTAGCGACCGCAATGACAACGTTTAGCCAGAACACGCGACGTGCCAGCGCGTCGCTCGACTCGGCGTTCCGATTGGTCGCGAGTCGCAACTCGTCCAAGGCCGACTCGATCAACTTAGCCGTCTTGAGGTCGATAATCGCGTGGTTGCGAGCGGCCTTCTCGCTTCCGGCCCGGTACGACACGATCTCGTCTATCAGCTGCTCTATCGGCTTCTCGTGATCCTGTTGGGGCATCGCCGGTAGGGCTGTATAACAGGTGACCGTTCTGCGGCCTAGTAGCTCGGCTCCGCGTACTCTGCTACGAAAGTGCCTTCCAGTCGGAAGCTCCGACCTTCCTCGCGTGTCGAGACCGCGTCCATGACGACGCTCCCGCGCACCTCCGTGTCCGTCGCAGACTCAAAGACCAAGAACCCGCCCGTCGACCCGTAGTAGACCGACTCCACTGTCAGAAGCCGGAACGCGGCTTCCGCGAACAGGGAGTCGCCCGGGGCAGGTAGACGCCCGACGCGCTGGGGGCCGAGCGCGTAGCGACCGGCCACGTCAGGCATCGGCTCGAATCGTACGAACCCCTGCTCTCCCGAGAGGAGGATGTAGTCGAGCCCGAAGGTGGCCTCCCACTCGGCCGCGAAGCTCTCGTCACCAGAGAAGGTGCCCTCGAAGTGCCCGAGTGGGTCCGACCACCACCCGCAGGAGGCCAGAGGAAGGATCAGCAGCAAAGCTGAGGTGCGGAGGAGGTGTATCACGCGTGATGGAGGCCACAGATGTGGTGGGGGCCGCAGAACAGTGGGCCGCTCAGCCGCAGTACGCTGATGACTGGCGGGTGGGACGAGGCAGTGTAGACACGGCCGCTCGGACGAGGCGAGAACGCTGGCGCGTGCTGTCGGCCTGCAGCGGTGGGTTCTGCGGATCACTCACCCGGGGTCCGTTTAGTCAATCTGAGTCTCGACCTGCCGTCGCAACGCAGTGGCACTCTCTCGCATCACCATTCGGGCACGGGCGAGCTCCCCAACGAATGTGGCGTAGATCCCAACGAGGCGGTAGAACTCGGGGCCGTCATAGAGAGCGTCCACGTCGAGGGGGTATGGGGGGCGCCAAGACGGCCCCGGCGAGAGTGCGGGGATAGGACCGAAGACGTAGTTGACGGAGTCCGCGGATGCTCGCGTCGGCGTGTTGCCTAACGCCCGAATGTCCACGTGGTCGCGGTAAAGGATGGTGAGGAGCCCGAACACGCCCTCCTTCGCCGCCGTTTGGTCCACGACGGCCTCGCGTGAGACGTCGAGGTAACGGAGGACGGCTGCTCGGAGCGAGTCGTCAGCGATGAGCCCGAGGTCTCCGGTTGCGACGAGGGCCTCGGCTGTGCCGAGGACCGGGAGCGGCGAGGCCACATAGAGCGACTGGCGAAGCCACGCAGCGACGGAGTCGGCAGGGGGGCGCTCGACCGCGTCGAACGAGGAGAGGAGGCGGTCGAAGCCGGTGTGGGTCTGGACGTCCATCCGGTCGTCACGCTCGGCGACGATCCGCTCGGTCTCGGCGAGGTCGGCGGCTAACTGGCGGAGGTAGGTCTGTTCCTTCGCCGCGTCCTGACGGTCGCCCCACCATGCGTTGATCCCGACCGCCGTGAGCACGCCGAGCACGACGATCAGATACTCCGCCCCGAACCACCGCGCTTTCGCCCGCCAGTTGATCTGATGGAGCCGACCTTTCCACCTCGGCGCTGAGGCGGACGTGGCGGGAGTCTCGGCGTCGGGCTCGGTCATACGCCGAAGCTACAGGAGCCGCAGAACAGGTGACCGCTCAGCCGCGCGACGCACGACTAGCGGTGTGAACGAGCGACAGGATACGCGGCGCTCGGACGAGGCAAGAACGCTCGCGCGTGCTGTCGGCCTGCAGCGGTGGGTTCTGCGGATCAGTCCTGGCGTTCGGCCTCTACAAGCGCACGCAGCGCCGTCGCGTCCCGTAGCATCCTGCCCCGGCCTCGACGCAGGTTCTGTGTCCCGAGCACGAGTTGTTCGACGGCGTGCCGGGCCTCGCCATTGCTGAGGAATCCGTCGACATTCAGAGGCAACGGCGAGCGCCGGGGGCCGTCGAAGTACGCCGTCTCTCCAATCGGCACTCCTAGGGCTCCCTCAATGTGCTCTGGTGGGAGCACTGCCTTGATCGGGACGGAGAAGTCGGCATGCCTGCGGAGCTGCTCTTCAGCCGAGGCCCGTGTGCGTTCGAACCGCGCTTGAGTGTCGATCTCAGACCGCGCGTCTTCTAGGTACTGGGTGAGAGCGGACCGGAGGGAGTCGTTACGCACTAGCGCGAGGTCACCGCTCGAGACGAGAGCCTCCACCGTTCCGAGGACCGGACGCCGCGGCGCTCCGAAGGCGGCGTTGCCAAGCCAAACCAACAGAGAGTCTCGCGGCGGCCGCTCCGGGGTATAGAACGCGCGTTCGAGCAGGTAGATGGCCCGCTCGATATCCCTAGCTCCGAGATTACCCTCGGCCATCACACGCTCCGTCTCCGCAAGGTCCGAGGCGATCTGTTCGAGGTAGCCCGCCTCCCTCGCGGCGTCTGAGCGAGCCTGCCCCCACGCCGTGATCTGGAAACCGATTACGACGCCGAGCACGACGATCACCAGTTCGAGCGCGACGGCGAACCAGTTCTGCTCGCGGACGGCCTGAGACAGCCGTCCGAGAATCGTGTGCGCCCGCCTCGGCCGTTCGGCTGGCGCTTCGGGCTCGGGAGGGTGTCCGTCGGTCTCGTCCATGTGCAAACCTACGGGAGCCGCAGAACAGTGGACCGCTCAGCCGCAGCACGCTGACGACTGGCAGGTAGGGCGATGCAACGTAGACACCCGCGCTCGGACGAAGCAAAACGTTCGCGCGTGCTGTCGGCCTGCAGCGGTGGGTTCTGCGGCGCCGGGGAGCCGAGCACAAGTGAGAAAGGCCCCGAACCGATTACGAGACGGGTTTGACCTCGACGCTGACGACGTAGAGTGCACCCGTCCCCACGTTCTCCAAGCTGTGCGGGGGCAGCGGGGCGCCCCACAGCGCCTCGGGCGGACTCGCCGATAGCGGCGTCGTGCGCGAGTCGAGCACGACCGTACCGTCCCCGTCGCGCCGGACGAAGTCGCTCCAACTCATGACGTGGTGGGCGCTCGGCCAGCGGTGTGTGTGGATGGGGGTCCGCTCGCCAGGGCCGATCCTAGCCGCCAGCATCCGAACGTGTTCGTTCTCGAGAAGTACGTCGTGGAATCCGGGCGCGGCGCGCATGGCGTCGAGCTCCTCGGGCCACGGCCAATCGTCAGTCGGCAGGTCTCCCGCGCCAGCCGTAGATGCCATCCCTGCGCCTGCGCAACCCGCGAGCGTCCCGGCGGCGGTGAGGAGGCCGAGCCGGAGGAGTGCGCGCCTAGCGACCGGCTGATCGGGAATGGGTATGCCGTCCTGATCGGGCATGGCAGTGGTGTTTGGTGAGCGAAGAGTACGGTGCGCCTCGTTTACGCCGAGGCGAGGCGCGGTATAACAAGGGGCGATTCAGCCGCCGCCCCGAGGCGGACGGTCGGCGTGCGAGAGGATACGCGACCGCCTCGGTGATTGAGAACGCTGCGCGGGGCGGTCGGCCTGCAAGCGCGGGTTCTACCGCGGCCCGCCGTCACAGTACGGGCGACGGCCGAGCAACTCAGACTTCGTTAACGGGACTCGGTCGAATGCGAGGTCCGATGGCTTGGGGGAGCCCGACCCCAAGTACAACACGTCGTCCGAGTGGTAGATCACGTCGGTCGCATTGAAGTATTCGTTGCTCAATTCGTAGTAGTCACCGACGGCCCTTGACTCGAACCGTATCGAGTACCAGCAGCCCCTCCCTTCCACCGCCTCAAGTCTCTCAACGACCGGCGACTCGACTACTATGTAGAAGTTGTCGGATGCCCTCCAGGTGCCATCGATGCCCACTCCCAGATCGTCGCCCTCAAAAAGATCACAGGCGGCCAATGGGAGCAGGGCGATGAGGAGGGCTGCCTGTTTGAATTGTGGCCTGCACATAGCGGTAGAACAGAGGGCCATTCAGCCGCCCGAGGCGGGGTGACGTTCTCCCGAAGCTATAGACCCGGCGACGGCCGGAACGACTGAGAACCCTGGTGCTGAGGGTCGGCCTGCGATGGCGGGTTCTGCAGCCCAGGAGCCGAACGCCCCCAGAAAAAAGGGGCCGCGATGATGCCCGTCACGTCATTCAATCCCGTCACGTCATTCAATAGGGACACCGCTCCGCACCACGGATACTCCCCATTCCCCATCGACTTTGGTGACCACGAGGAAGTATGGCGTACGCGGGCCAGATCCCGACATGGAAGCAGAATCGACGTCGACGAACGCCACGTCGGGTTTCAGGAAGCGAATCCTGACCGATTCAGCCGGATGCGTGTGTGCCAGCCTGTGAGCGCCTCCGGAGACGATGCTCTGGAAGAACTGTGCGACCTCCTCCCTTCCGACGAGGAGGTGCCCATTACTAAGGCGCTCGTCAACGTCCTCGTGTTGGGTCGCTACCATCCCGTCAACGTCGCCTTGCTGCGCTGATGACGCGTGCGCCATAAGCAGTTCTCTGATCGCTTCCTCATCGGCAGGAGTTCCCTCGACTGTCTGGGCGTGCGCGGGGAGAGCTCCGACGACCGATGCGAGTAGGAGCCCGAGGAATACGACGCGAGGAGTCATGGTTGTCACCTTCTGGTAGTGGCTGCAGAACAGGTGACCGCTCAGCCGCCCGAAGCTGAGGGCTGGCGGGTAGGACGAAGCGGAGGATACGCCGACGCCAGGACGAGCCGAGAACGCTGACGCTCGGGGTCGGCCTGCAGCGGTGGGTTCTGCGGCGCAGGTGCCGGGTTCCTCACTACTCTACTTGCTCGGCGTCATGTCCGACGTCATGAGCAGCCCCGAGATGAATCAGGATTCGATCCAGGCGTTCAATCAGCCTTCGATACAAGCCCAACACCGAGGCTTCTACGAAGCTCACTGCGACGACGTAGCTCTGGAACTTGGTATCCAACAGGAGTGCGTCTATATCCGGAGGCGTCGCGCTCTCGGGCGCTCCAATAAAGTCGCGCCACTCGGGTCGGACGAACGCCAGGATGTTGTTGCTCTCCGAAAGCCGTTCGATCAGCCGCACCCGTATGGCGAGAGCTTGGTCCTCGTCCTCGAACCCACCGGCGATGTCGTCCACGAACAGAGCCATCTCAGCACGGAGGTCGGGGTCGCTGATCAGCCGAAGGTCGCCCGCGTTCACCATCGCCTCGTAGGCACCAAGGACGGGTTCGACCCGCTGGAACTCAAACGTCCGGTTGATGAGCAGCGCCATCGAGTCGCCGTCCGCTGGTCGAGGCGCAACGCCGTTCATGATCCGGAGGAGTTGGCGCTGGCCTCCTACTACCGGTTCCAATCCTACAACAGTGGCTTCGAGCCTACGCCTCGTCTCGACGAAGTCGGCGCGGAGGGCGGCTCGCTGCGCCGTTTCTCGTTCCCGCAGATCCCGCTCCTGCCCCCACGCCGTGATCTGGAAACCGATGACCACGCCGAGGACGACGATGACGAGTTCGAGCGCGACCGCGAACCAGTTCTGCTCCCGCACAGCCTGCGCCAGCCGACCGAGGATGGTGCCTGCTCGCTTCGGCCGCTTTACTGGCGGCTCGGTTTCAGGCTTGGCAAGGTGATCGACGGTCTCAGTCATTTTCCAAGCTACGGGAGCCGCAGAACAGAGGGCCATTCAGCCGCCCGAGGCGGGGTAACGTTCTCCCGAAGCTATAGACCCGGCGACGGCCGGAACGACTGAGAACCCTGGTGCTGAGGGTCGGCCTGCGATGGCGGGTTCTGCAGCCCAGGAGCCGAACGCCCCCAGAAAAAAGGGGCCGCGATGATGCCCGTCACGTCATTCAATCCCGTCACGTCATTCAATAGGGACACCGCTCCGCACCACGGATACTCCCCATTCCCCATCGACTTTGGTGACCACGAGGAAGTATGGCGTACGCGGGCCAGATCCCGACATGGAAGCAGAATCGACGTCGACGAACGCCACGTCGGGTTTCAGGAAGCGAATCCTGACCGATTCAGCCGGATGCGTGTGTGCCAGCCTGTGAGCGCCTCCGGAGACGATGCTCTGGAAGAACTGTGCGACCTCCTCCCTTCCGACGAGGAGGTGCCCATTACTAAGGCGCTCGTCAACGTCCTCGTGTTGGGTCGCTACCATCCCGTCAACGTCGCCTTGCTGCGCTGATGACGCGTGCGCCATAAGCAGTTCTCTGATCGCTTCCTCATCGGCAGGAGTTCCCTCGACTGTCTGGGCGTGCGCGGGGAGAGCTCCGACGACCGATGCGAGTAGGAGCCCGAGGAATACGACGCGAGGAGTCATGGTTGTCACCTTCTGGTAGTGGCTGCAGAACAGGTGACCGCTCAGCCGCCCGAAGCTGAGGGCTGGCGGGTAGGACGAAGCGGAGGATACGCCGACGCCAGGACGAGCCGAGAACGCTGACGCTCGGGGTCGGCCTGCAGCGGTGGGTTCTGCGGCGCAGGTGCCGGGTTCCTCACTACTCTACTTGCTCGGCGTCATGTCCGACGTCATGAGCAGCCCCGAGATGAATCAGGATTCGATCCAGGCGTTCAATCAGCCTTCGATACAAGCCCAACACCGAGGCTTCTACGAAGCTCACTGCGACGACGTAGCTCTGGAACTTGGTATCCAACAGGAGTGCGTCTATATCCGGAGGCGTCGCGCTCTCGGGCGCTCCAATAAAGTCGCGCCACTCGGGTCGGACGAACGCCAGGATGTTGTTGCTCTCCGAAAGCCGTTCGATCAGCCGCACCCGTATGGCGAGAGCTTGGTCCTCGTCCTCGAACCCACCGGCGATGTCGTCCACGAACAGAGCCATCTCAGCACGGAGGTCGGGGTCGCTGATCAGCCGAAGGTCGCCCGCGTTCACCATCGCCTCGTAGGCACCAAGGACGGGTTCGACCCGCTGGAACTCAAACGTCCGGTTGATGAGCAGCGCCATCGAGTCGCCGTCCGCTGGTCGAGGCGCAACGCCGTTCATGATCCGGAGGAGTTGGCGCTGGCCTCCTACTACCGGTTCCAATCCTACAACAGTGGCTTCGAGCCTACGCCTCGTCTCGACGAAGTCGGCGCGGAGGGCGGCTCGCTGCGCCGTTTCTCGTTCCCGCAGATCCCGCTCCTGCCCCCACGCCGTGATCTGGAAACCGATGACCACGCCGAGGACGACGATGACGAGTTCGAGCGCGACCGCGAACCAGTTCTGCTCCCGCACAGCCTGCGCCAGCCGACCGAGGATGGTGCCTGCTCGCTTCGGCCGCTTTACTGGCGGCTCGGTTTCAGGCTTGGCAAGGTGATCGACGGTCTCAGCCATTTTCCAAGCTACGGGAGCCGCAGAACAGTTTGCGGTTATACCGCCGTGTCCGAGTCGCCCAGCTTCTTTCGGCCTAGTCGAATAAAGGCATCATATGTTTTGTAAAGCTCGTCAGCTGCCATATTGATCTGCCTAACAGCCTCGCTGTATTTGTCGGGATGCCTATGGCGCCAATCCTTAGGCACCTGGACGAACTTTGCATTGCCCTCGACGACGAAGGTGTTTTGGCCTACTGGATCCAGAAAAGCATGAGTCTTCTCTTCAAGCTTTGCCCTTGCAGCTTCCAGCTCGGTGTCG
>JAAXJP010000418.1:0-378 GCA_012269805.1 Rubrivirga sp. | reverse complement strand
CTTGCGGCACTCCCAGGTAAAGTGATGCATTCCCTTCGTCAAGTCGGACGGGAACGCGCCCGCGAAGTCAGTGTCTCGGACATAAGACATTGGCTTCTCGCTTGGAAGCATCTCTCGGATCTGGCCGAATAGATCTCGGTCGCTCGCAAGGTGGCGAGAACGCAACTGCTCAAGCTCAGTGGGCACTTCTAGGCGCCGACGGAGATAGGCTCGTGCTCGGTCTTTGAGCCCGAACACGTTGTTGGTGGCGATCACGATCGAGCAAATCACCCCAACCACTGCGAGAACCAGAGCGATTTCCAAGGCAGTGTGGGAGGCGGTATAACCCGGAGTTATGCCGACGGCGAAATGCCGACGGCGTCCGCATAGTACGCACCG
>JAAXJP010000050.1 GCA_012269805.1 Rubrivirga sp. | reverse complement strand
TCGCCGGTAAAGGCCCAGATCGGGAGGTGGAGGAGCCGCTCGGCCTGGGAGGGGAAGCCCTCGCCGCTCATCGGGACGGCCGCCGCGAACCGGCCGGGGAGGCGAGACACCAAGTCCCACGTCCCGTGCCCGCCCATCGACAAGCCGGCGACGTAGACCCGGTCGGGGTCGATGTTGTACGCGGCCTCGACCGAGTCGAGGATCTCCAGCGTCGTGAGCTGGACGGGCGTGAGCTCGGACTGGCCCGGGTCGGTCTCGGCGCTCCAGCGGAGGCCCGACGGGACCTGCGGGGCGAGGACGAACGCCGGGTGCTCGTCCTGGACCGGCGGCGTGGCCCACGTCGTGAGCCCGTTCGTCGAGGCGTCACCGACGGTCAGGTTGCGGTAGTCGTCGCCGCGCTCGCCGGCCCCGTGGAGCGCCATCACGAGCGGGTAGGCGACGTCGGGGTCGTAGCCGTCCGGCACGTAGAGGCCGTACTTGACCGTGACACCATTGGAAGTCCGCTCGAGCCGCTCGAACAACTCGGACTGGGCGGACGCCGAGCCGGCGACGAGGAGCGAGAGGGCGGCGACGAGGACAGACCGCATGAGGATCGGGAGTGGGATCCCTTCGATGGTCGCCGCCGATGAGGCCGCACGCAAGCGGTTTCGGCGTGCAATCACCGATGCCGGGCGCCGCCCCACTCCGCCCGCCTCGGCGGAGGCGCGGGCCGAGGCGGGCCTACTCGACGCCGCCGAGCGACCAGTCCACCTCGGGCGAGCGGAAGTGGTTGACGCCGAGCGCGGTCCACCGCGGGCCGAACGCGCCGAGGCGGGCGCGGTAGCCGCTCCACGAACGCGCGGACTGGGGCGTCCACCCGATCTCGGCGACGCCCGCCAGCCGGGGAAACGCCAGAAACTCGACGTCGCGGATCGTCGAGATCGTCTCGGCCCACAGCGGCGCCTCGACGCCGAGCACGGCCGCTTCGGGCACGTCGAGCAGCGCCCCCGGGTCCCAGTCGTAGGCGTCGCGGACGCCGTTGACGCCGGCCCACGTCAGCCCGAGGACCGTCGACTCGTCGTACTTCATGTCGATGTAGATCCGGTCGGAGGGCGAGAGGACGACCTGGGCGCCGTCGGCGACGGCCGCCTCGACCTGCCGGGCCACGTCGGCCCGCTGGGCGCGCCAGACCTGGACGAGGGCGCCGGGCGCGAGGCCGGCGTGCGCCACGTCGTCCCAACCCGCGTAGCGCTTGCCGGCGGCCTCCACGATCGCCTGGGCGCGGGTGACGAACGTGGCGTACTGCTCGGCCGTCAGCTCCTCGACCTCGTCGCCGCCGAGGTGGATCACGTCGCTCGGGAACTGCTCGGCCAGCGACGCGACGACGTCCTCGACGAACGCCCACGTCTCCTCCTTCTCGACGCAGACCGTGCTGAACCCGACGTTCGTGCCGGTGTACGGCGCCCGCGCGCGGCCGTCGCAGTTGAGCTCCGGGATCGCCACGAGCGCCGCGTTCGTGTGGCCCGGCAGGTCGATCTCGGGGACGACCGTGACGAACCGGTCCGCCGCGTACCGCACGATCCGCGCGACGTCCTCGACGGTGTAGTACCCGCCCGGCCCGCCGCCGACTTCCGTCCGCCCGCCGACGCGCGCGAGCGCGGGCCGCGACGGGATCTCGATCCGCCAGCCCTGGTCGTCGGAGAGGTGGAGGTGGAGCCGGTTCAGCTTGTGGAGCGCCATCAGGTCGATCACGCGCTCGACGTCCGCGACCCCGAAAAAGTGGCGGGCCACGTCGAGCATCATCCCGCGCCACGCGTAGCGCGGGGCGTCGGCGATCCGGACGGACGGGATCGGGAGGGGCGCGTAGAGCGCGGCCTCGTACTCGACGCGGGCGGGGAGGAGCTGGCGGAGCGTCTGGACGCCGTAGAAGAGCCCGGCCGGCGCGCTCGCCACGAGCTCGACGCCCGCCGCCGACACGTCGAGCGCGTAGCCCTCGGCGCCGTGCCCCGCTTCAGCGTCGATGCGGAGGCGGACGGCCGGCGTGCCGCCGGGCGCGGCCTCCACGACCGGCGGCGTGGTCTCGACCGTGTTGCCCACGAGCGCCGCCAGGACGCCCGCGATCCGCTGCGCCTCCGCGTCGCCGGCGTCGACGACGAGCGGCGTCGTGCCGGCCATCATGAACGGCGCGCCCCCACGCACCTCGACCTCGGCCGGGAGGGGGATCAGCGCCGGCGTCCGCGGCTGGGCGTGGACGGCGGTCACGGCGAACAGGAGGAAGGCGAGGGCGCGCATCGGGCAGGCGTGGGGGCGACGCCCCAAGGTCGCTCACGTTGCCCGGCCCCGTCCGCCTCGATGCGCCGACGGAGACACCGAGGTGGGCCGAGTCAGCCGAGCGAGCGGAGCCAGGCGGGGTAGCCCATCGCCGCGTCGGCCGGGAGCGCCGGCGCGTCGGGCCGGCCGAGCCACCGCGCGGCGGCCGACTCGAGCGCCCGCCGCCGAGTCTCGGCACTCGGCCCCTCGGCCTCGAGGCACACCGACCACCACGCGTCGCCATCGACGGTCACCTCCGACAGTTCGAGCCGGCACGTTCCCTCGCCCGCCTCATGCTCCCGCTGCCGCCGCGTTTTCTCGACCGCGACCCAGCCGGCTCCGGGCGCGGCGTCGGCGTCCAGGACGAACGACCACTTCGTCCACGTCTCGAGCGGGGCCCCGGCGCGCCCGGCGTCCAGCGGACCGGCCGGGCCGTCGAGTCGCTTGGCCTCGATCCGCCCCTCGCGGAGCTTGACGCCGAGCGCGTCGCTCGCCGGGGCGAGGTACCGGTCCGTCCGCGACTCGGCCTCGACGGCCGGGCCGAGCGCGTCGAACCACGCGGCCACGTCGGTGGGGGTCGCGCCGCGGACGAACCAGCGGGCCTCGGTGGTGCGGAGCGGGGGGGGAAGAGATGAGGAAGAGGGCATGGGCGGCCTACGCCGCACCCCCTGCTCCCCTTCCCTCACCCCCTAGACCGCCCCGCGCAGCCCCAGCCCCCCCGCCCGGGGGAAAGCCCCCCCGCGGGGCGCGCGGGACCGGCTGGGCCCCAGCGCGGCCGGCG
>JAAXJP010000197.1 GCA_012269805.1 Rubrivirga sp. | reverse complement strand
GCGCGGGGCCCTGGCGTGGGCCGGACGTCGAGCGCAGACGACGCGAGGCCGTCGCCGACCGGGAGCGCGGGGGCGCGGTCGGCCAGCCGCGGCGCCCGGGGGCGCAGTGCCACGCGGGGGAACGTGATCGTGACGGCGGTCCCGCCGGGCTGCTCGGACTCGATCTCGATCCGGCCGTCTTGGAGGTGGACGAGCTGGCGCGTGATCGTCAGGCCGAGACCCGACCCTTCGTGGCTCCGGGCGTGGCCCGAGTCCTCCTGGCGGAAGGCGTCCATGACCTCCGGCAGAAAGCCCTGCGAGATCCCGAGGCCGGTGTCGGCGACGCGGAGGACGGCCTCGTCCGCCGTCCCCTCCAGCGTGACGAGCACGCCGCCCGCGTCGGTGAACTTGACGGCGTTGCCGGCGACGTGGGTTACGATCTGGCGGATGGCCTCGGGGTCGACGGCCGCCGCGACGTCGGGGTCGAGGTCGGCGTCGAACCGGAGGCCCTTGGCGTGAGCCTCCTCGGCGAGGCGATCGAGCGCGAGCCGGACGAGGGGCTCGAGAGGGGCCACCCGGCGCTCGGCGTCGTACTCGCCGGCCTCCAGCCGCGAGAGGTCGAGCACGGCGTTGAGCGTGTCGAGCAGCCGGGCCCCGTTCCGCTCGATGAGCCCGACCATCTCACGCTGGCCCTCAGGGACCTCGCCGGCGAGGAGCTCAGTAAAGCCCAAGATGCCCGTCAGGGGCGTCCGGAACTCGTGGCTCATGTTGGCCAGGAACGCGCTCTTGAGCCGGTTCATCCGCTCCGCGGCGGCCCGCCCCGCCTCGGCGGCCTCGCGGGCCTCGACGAGTTGGGCGAGCGCGATCTCGCGGTCCTCCCGCTCGAGCGCCAGCGCCACGGCGTCGGCGACGGCCGCGGCGAACTCGGTCTCGGACGCGTCCCAGTCGTGGGCCCCGTCGCCCCGGTGGACCGCCACGAGCCCGACGACCCCGCCGTGTCGGCGGATCGGGGCGACGAGGAGCGAGCGGAGGCCGTAGGTCCGCACAAAGGCGCTCAGCCCGAGCTCGGCGATGCGGGGGTCCGAGGCCGCGTCGGCCACGGCGAGTGCGCGGTGCTCAGCGACGTGGCTGAGCACGGCCGCGAACGCGCCGTCGAATCCGCCCGCCGGGTCGGCCGGCGGGGGCGCGTGGAGCGGCGAGCACGGCCGGCCCGACTCGCACAGCCAGAACGAGACGTCGGACGCCCCGAGCGTGGCCGCGACGACACCCGCCGCCGGGCCGCCGAAGGCGTCGGCGCCGTCGAGGTGGGCGAGGTCCACGAGCGCCCGCTGGCGGATGAGCGCGGTCTGAGCCGCGTCGGCGAGCCGGTCCTCGCGCTCCTTCCGCTCCGTCACGTCCTGCAGCACGCCGACGAGGCCGACGGGCTGGCCGGCGGCGTCGAGCCACGGCCGCGCGGAGTTCTCGACCCAGCGCGTGCCGAGGGCCGTCGACATCCGGTACAGGGCGCGGTAGGCCTCGGCGCCGGGGACCGGCGCGTTCGCGAGCCCTTCGCCCTCCAGCACCTCGCGGGTTTCGACGAGCGCGCCGGGGCCGCCCATCGCCTCGATCTGCTCGCGGGTGTGGCCGGTCAGCCGCTCGACGGCTGGGCTCAGGTACTCGTAGCGCCCCCCCCCCGGCGTGTAGCGGAGCCGGTAGAGGACGTGCGGCGTGTGCTCGGCAATGGCCGCGAGACTGGCCTGCGTGTCGCGGAGCGCCTCGACGGCCGCCGCGCGGTCGAGGTGGCCGCCGACGTGCCACGCGAGGGCCTCCGCCCCACGGCGCTCGGGAATGAGGATCTCGCGCGGGGCTGCGTAGCCCCACACGAGGACGCCCTCGACGCCGTCGCCGACTCGGACGGGCACGGCGCCGAACGCCGGAACACCGAGCTCGGCCATCCGCCCCGCGGCGGCCGCTGGGGCCGCTGCGGAGGTGTCGGGGATGGCGACGGGTTGGTCGGCGAGCGGCCCGAGGCGGACGCCCGCGGAGGTCACGCTGCCGGGGACCTCGCCGGCCGTCGCGGCCGGCTGGAAGTCGTCGCCCGTGAGGAGGCAGGCCCACGCCGCGTCGGTGGCGTCGAGGAGGGCGCCTACGGCGGCGCAGTGGATCGTGACGGGGTCGTCGGCGAGCGCGGCCGTCGCGGCGAACGCGGCGACGGCGCGGTGCTGGCGAGCCACGGCCCGCTCCTCGCGCCGCCCCTCGACCTCGGCCGTGACGTCCTCCATCGTGCCCTCGTAGGCCACGAGGCGACCGTCCTCGTCGAAGAGGCTCCGCGCGTTCTCCCGCGTGTGGACGAGGGCGCCGTCCGGCCGCCGCCACGTCACGACGAGGTTGCGGACCGAGCCGGTCTCGGCGATCTGCGCGGCGAACGTGTCGCGAGGGTACCCGAGGTCGGCCTGGACGTCGAGGGTCTGGAGCGCCTCGACCGACTCGACCTGGAGGAGCGTCGCGAGCGCGGGGTTGGCGTACAGCACGCGGCCCTCCGGCGAGCTCCGGTAGAGGCCGATCGGCAGGTGGTCGGCGATGGAGGCGAGGTGGGCCGGCATCGCCCCGTCCGCCACCGCCTCGGTCGGCTCGGCCGCCGCCGGCTCGGGGGGGGGCTCGGGGGGCGCTGCCTCGACCGCGCGCTCGGCCGGCTCGCCGACGGACGGGGCGCCGAACGCGTCGAGCGACTCGAACAGCGCGGCGACCGGGTCGGCGGGCGCGTCTTCGTCCGCCTCGGGAGGCGCTTCGTCGAAAACGCGCGGGGCCTCAGCGAGCGGCGAAGGCGGCGCGTCGGGTCGGGTCGACTCCGAGGGCGCCTCTGGGGTGGGCTCGGGGGCCGGAGCGGGATCGGCCGGGACAGCGCCGAGGCGGACCGGGTCGGTGGCCTCGCCCCCGCCCGACGCCGATTCGGTGGGGGCGGTGGTCGGGATCCGACCGATCAGCGCGTCGAGTTCCGGGACGGGGACGGGGACGGCGGCCGTCTCGGTGAGCAGAAGCGGGACCTCGGTCCCGACCACGAACAGCGGGACGCCGTCGGGGACGTAGACGGCCACCTCGACCTCGTCGACGGGCCCGCCC
>JAAXJP010000450.1 GCA_012269805.1 Rubrivirga sp. | reverse complement strand
TCTCAAGAACTACTTGGAGAGCGTGATCAGGGATGCTGTTACCTACACCGAGCACGCCAAGAGGAAGACAGTTGTTGCCATGGACATCGTCTACGCCCTCAAGAGACAAGGCAAGACCTTGTACGGATTCGGAGGTTAAGCTACTCTGCTCAACCAGTGTCTGGGCTCTGCTCAACACAAAAACCGGCCTTTTTAAAGGCCACCAAATCTTGAACAGTTCTCTTAAGTCCAACTTTAGCTTTAAAATAGCTAAACTTTATGTGCAGTGCACGTCTTTTACAGAAACTTATATATTTGTTAGCTGATATAGATCGAGCTCTCTGATTGGCTGAGAGGATTTTAGTGCGAAGTAGCTTGTTTGAATATTATTTTTTAAAAGGGCGACCGTCTGAGGCGGATTTTTATCAACCCAAACTACAACTACAACTACAGCTACAACAAGATGTCAGGCAAAGGAGGAAAATCAAAGAGCGGAAAGGTCGGAGCCAAGGCCAAGACCCGATCAAGCCGAGCTGGACTGCAGTTCCCCGTAGGTCGAATCCACCGATTCATCCGAAAGGGCAACTATGCTGAGCGAGTCGGAGCTGGAGCCCCAGTCTACCTTGCAGCCGTCCTGGAGTACTTGACTGCTGAAATCCTTGAGTTGGCTGGCAACGCTGCTAAGGACAACAAGAAGTCAAGAATCATCCCCCGACACTTGCAGTTGGCCATCAGGAACGACGAGGAGCTGAACAAGCTGTTGCAAGGAGTCACCATTGCCCAAGGTGGTGTGCTGCCCAACATCCAGGCTGTCCTCCTCCCCAAGAAGCAGTCTTCTTCTCAGCCCAAGTCTGACAAGAAGTAAACAGCTTCTTACTCCACTCTGTTGCTCTAAGCAACAAAAACCCGGCCTTTTTAAAGGCCACCAAATCTTGAAAGTTATCACTACTCTAGCTAACTTAGCTAGCTAGTTCAGCTTTAACTCTAACTTAGAGGTTTCTAAGTTGCTCCTTTTTCATTTAACACTTTGCTCTACCTCTCAGCCAATCACATTTCGAGAAAATACACAGTTTTATTTTCTCGCTATCTGATTGGCTGATATAGATGAAGCTCTCTGATTGGCTGTTGTTAAATAGCAACTTTGAACATTATTTTTTAAAAGGTCGACCAAATTTATGGTTGAACATCTACCCACTCAACTACAACTACAACAAGATGGCACCCAAAGTCAGCGGAAAGGCAGTCAAGAAGGCCGGCAAGGCCCAGAAGAAGCCCTCTGGAGACAAGAAGAAGAAAAAGAAGAGGAAGGAAACCTACTCCTTGTACATCTACAAGGTGCTGAAGCAGGTCCACCCCGACACTGGAATCTCAAGCAAAGCTATGTCGATCATGAACTCGTTCGTGAACGATATCTTTGAGAGAATCGCCGGTGAAGCTTCTCGTCTTGCCCACTACAACAAGCGATCGACCATCTCCAGCCGAGAGATCCAGACTGCAGTCAGGCTCCTTCTCCCCGGAGAGTTGGCCAAGCACGCTGTCAGTGAAGGCACCAAGGCTGTCACCAAGTACACCAGCTCCAAGTAAAGTGCAGCTCTAAGCTCACACAAACCGGCCTTTTTAAAGGCCACCAAATACTTGAAGTTATTTTCTTAAAGTTATAACTTAAAAGTTATATACTTAAGCCACTAAACACTTGAAAACACACGAAAAAATCACAGGCTCTTTGCGCTCGAAGAGCGCAAAGAGTCTGTGATTTTTTCGTAAATATATTCTATCTAAATGACTACTTCCTTGTTGAACATTATTATTTTCTCGGCCTCTGATTGGCTGATTTCCTCTCGGCCAATCAGAGAGCTCCTTCTATTGCTCCTTTTTTATTTAACACTTTGCAAATGCTCTAAGCTAATCAGAAGCCAGCAACTGTTAAGGCCCCAGCTCATATTTTAGAGCTTCGCATCAACCCAACTGTAATCTACAACAACTGCAACTCAACAACAAGAAGAGATGGCACGAACAAAGCAGACTGCTCGAAAGAGTACTGGAGGAAAGGCTCCCAGGAAACAACTGGCCACCAAAGCTGCAAGGAAGAGCGCACCCTCAACTGGTGGAGTCAAGAAGCCTCACCGATACAGACCTGGTACTGTGGCTCTCCGAGAAATCAGACGATACCAGAAGTCAACTGAGCTGTTGATCCGAAAGCTTCCCTTCCAGAGGCTTGTGAGAGAGATTGCCCAGGACTTCAAGACCGATCTCCGATTCCAGAGCACCGCCATCATGGCCCTGCAGGAAGCCAGCGAGAGCTACTTGGTCAGCCTGTTTGAGGACACCAACTTGTGCGCCATCCACGCCAAGCGAGTCACCATCATGCCCAAGGACATCCAACTGGCCAGGCGAATCCGAGGAGAGCGAGCTTAAGAAGTTGCCTTCTTCACCGGTGCTCAGCACCACAAAACCGGCCTTTTTAAAGGCCACCAAATCTTGAAAGTTTTAACTTACAGCTCTAGAGCTAAAAAAGCTCGAAGATCTGTGTTTTGAAAAATACGGACCTCGCACCTCCAAGTAACACTCCTTGGAGGTGTCCAAAATGTATCACCCCTCCAAGCTTAAGGGTCGGGAGGAGGTTGGCAGATTATCAAATTTGTTAGCTATAAACATAACTATAAGCTACAAGTATAACCTAAAACTTATATATTACAAGTTGAAGGGTTGTTCAATCCGGCTACTTCGATCTGCATTATAGATGGAGCTCTCTGATTGGCCAGCCAATCAGATTGCGAGAAAATGCAATTTGGCTCTAAAAGGGCGGACACTTTTGCTTGCTAGTTTCATCTACCCAACTTTGCTTCTACAACTACAACTACATCAACCCAGCTAGCTGATCAACATGTCTGGACGAGGAAAGGGAGGAAAAGGACTTGGAAAAGGTGGTGCCAAGAGACACAGGAAGATCTTACGAGACAACATCCAAGGCATCACTAAGCCCGCAATCAGGCGACTGGCTCGACGAGGTGGTGTCAAGCGTATCAGCGGACTGATCTACGAGGAGACCCGAGGTGTTCTCAAGAACTACTTGGAGAGCGTGATCAGGGATGCTGTTACCT
>JAAXJP010000191.1 GCA_012269805.1 Rubrivirga sp. | reverse complement strand
GTGCCGGGGGAAGGGCTGGGGCCGCAGGCGGCGAGCGCGAGGAGAGCGGCGGCGAGGGCGAGGCGCATGTGTGAACAGCGGGCGAGGCTCCGAGGGCGAGCGTACGCCCGGGGTAGCTTGGCGGTCCGCTTTCCGACCGACTCCGCATGGAGGACACGCTCGCCGCCGCCGTCCGCGCCGCCCTCGCCGCGCTCCCCGACCTCCCCGACGACTTCGACGCCGAGGCGGTCGAGGTCGAGTTCCAGACGCCCAACGACCCGACGCACGGGGACCTCGCCACGAACGTGGCGCTCCAGCTCGCCCGGCCGCTCCGCCGCTCGCCCCGCGCCATCGCCGAGGGCGTCGCCGAGCGGATCGAGGTCGACCCGACGCGGGTCGCGGCCGTCGAGGTCGCCGGGCCGGGCTTTCTCAACATCCGGTTCGCGAGCGCGCACCTCACGGCCGGGCTGGCGGAGCTCCTGACGCAGGGAGAGCGCTACGGCCGCGTGACCGACCACGACGGGGAGACGGCCATCGTCGAGTACGTCTCGGCCAACCCGACTGGCCCCCTCACCGTCGGCCACGGGCGGAACGCGGTCCTCGGCGACACGATCGCCAACCTCCTCGACTGGACGGGCTACGACGTCGTCCGCGAGTACTACTTCAACGACGCCGGCCGCCAGATGCGGGTGCTCGGGCAGAGCGTCCGCGCCCGTTACGATGGGATCGTCCGCCCCGACGGGCCGACGAAGACGCTGGAGGACGGCCTCGAAGTGCCGGCTTCGTTCCCCGACGACGGCTACCGCGGCGAGTACATCACCGACGTGGCGCGGGGCCTTGCCGAGGAGCACGGCGACGCGCTCCTCGATGCCGAGGACGAGGCGCCGTTCAAGGAGGCCGCCGAGAAAGCCGTGTTCGCCGAGATCATGGCGACGCTCGGTCGGCTCGGCGTCGAGATGGACTCGACGTTCAACGAGCGGACGCTCTACGAGGGCGATCCGGCGCCCGTTTGGGACGTCGTCGAGACGCTCAAGGCGAAGGACCTCGCCTACGAGGAGGACGGCGCCGTCTGGTTCAAGACCTCCGCCCTCGGCAAGACCGACTCGCGCGACGGCGAGGAGGAGGGGAAGGACACCGTCCTCGTCAAGTCGTCCGGCGAGCCGACGTACCGGCTGCCCGACATCGCCTACCACCTCGACAAGCTCGGCCGCGCCGACCTCGTGCTCGACGTGTTCGGTGCCGACCACATCGCGACCTACCCCGACGTGGTCCGCGGCGTGGAGGCCCTCGGCGGCGACGCCGACGCCATCGAGGTCGTCGTGTACCAGTTCGTCACGCTCGTCCGCGGCGGCCAGCCCGTCAAGATGAGCACGCGGAAGGCGACCTACGTCACGCTCGATGACCTCATGGACGAGGTCGGCGAGGACGTCACGCGGTTCTTTTTCCTCATGCGCGCGCCGGGCACGCACCTCGAGTTCGACCTCGACCTGGCCAAGGAGGCGAGCGAGAAGAACCCCGTGTTCTACCTCCAGTACGCCCACGCCCGGATCGCGTCGATCGAGCGGAAGGCCGAGGAGACCGGCCTCGACGCCTCCGCCGAGGCGGACCTCTCTGCGCTCGACCACGAGAGCGAGGAGGCCCTCGTCAAGACGCTCCTCCAGTTCCCCGACGAGGTCCGCACGGCGGCCGGCGCGCGCGCGCCGCACAAGCTGGCGACGTTCCTCCGCGACGTGGCGACCGCGTTCAACGCGTTCTACCGCGACTGCCGGATCGTGGGGGAGGACGAGCCGCTCGCGACGGCCCGCCTCAAGCTGGCCCGCGCCACACGGACGGTCCTCAAGAACGGCCTGACCATCCTCGGCGTCACGGCGCCGGAGCAGATGTAGCCCCGGCCCTCGGTCTGCGTCGAGCGGGTCCGCCTCGGCGGCGGGGTGGACCGTTCCGCTCGCTCCCGGCCGACCGTGTCCGTGTTCCGGCCTTGTCGCCGCGTCGGGCTCGCCGTACTGGCGACGGTCGTCGGCGCCGTGCCCCGGGGAACGCCTCGTGGACCGCGGCGTCGAGCGGCGACGGGCCACCCCAACTCCTCGCCCACCGCGGGCAGCGCCGTCGTCAGCTCATGGTCTACGGCGGGCCCGCCGCCGTCGGCATGGTCCGAGATTCGTTCCCGGAGGTCCAGACGGTCTGGTCGTCCCGGGTGGAGGCGTGCCTCGCCCGCCACGCGGCGCTCGGCTGGGCGGGCCACGTGCCCGCGGCGTGCGAGCGGAGCCTCTTGGTGGTGCCGGCCAACGTCGGCCCATGGCGGTGGGGCTGGCCGCACCGGGTCGTCCGGCGGATGGAGGCGGCGGGCTCGCGCGTGTTCGTGATCGGCGACTGGCGGGGCGAGGCGCACTCGACGCCGTTCGGCGACCCGGCCCGCCTCGGCGAGATCCCGGGCGGGTTCGGCGGTGGCCTCTGGACCGACCGGATGGCGCCGGCGGTGAAGGCGCAGCGTTGGTGCGGCCGGGGCCGTCCGTCGGAGTAGCGAGGCGGGGAATGCCGGAGACGCGGAACGGCCCGGCGCGGCGGAGGCCCCGCGCGGTATCGTGCGCGCAGGCCACCAGCGGCCCCCGCCGGCCGGGCACGTAACCCCGACCGCGCGGCGTCCGTAGGGAGCCCAATCGCACACCGCCGCCCGCCATGCCCAGCCCCCTCCCCCCCACCGGCCCCTACGACTCCGACTTCGACGACCCGCTGATGGACGTCGACCTGCACGGCTACGAGCCCGACTCCAAGGAGCGCTCCATGGGCATGCTCGCCCACCTCGCAGGCTACGCCGGCCTGGCCTTCCCGTTTGGCAGCGTCCTCGGCCCGTTCCTCGTCTACATCCTCAAGCGCGACGAGTCGGCGTACGTCGAGGACCAGGCGCGCGAGGCGCTCAACTTCCAGCTCACGATCGCCCTCGCGTCCGTCGTCTCGATCGTCCTGATGTTCGTCCTGATCGGGTTCGCGCTGATCTTCGTCGTCGGCATCTGGTGGCTCGTCGGGACCGCCATCGGCGCGACGAAGGCGAACGCGGGCGAGTGGTACCGGTACCCGGCGACCATCCGGTTCGTCAAAGGCTGAGGCGGGGCCCCGGC
>JAAXJP010000080.1 GCA_012269805.1 Rubrivirga sp. | reverse complement strand
GCGCTCATCCGCGCCACGCACCCCGAGAAGCTCCGGTTCGCACGGACGGTCGTCGCCTGACGGCCGCGCCCTGCGTCCGCCTCGGGGCCGAGGCGGGGACCCCGCCGGCTAGAACGACGGCTCCCGCAGCGTCGTCCGGACCTCCACGAGCGCGTACGAGCCGAACACCCCGAGCCCGCCCTCCACGTTCGTGATGAGGTTCGGGATCTCGCCCGGCGACAGCGTCGAGCCGCCGCTCTGGACCGCCTGCGACTCGACGAACGCCTCGAGCGCGGCGTCGACCGAGATCAGGCGGACGACGTAGGGGCCGTAGAACGTGAACCCGATAAACGGGACCTGGACCAGGAGCGTCCCGTCGCCGCGGTCGATGTAGCTGGCCTCGTTGATGATCGGCGAGGTGCCCGTCGTGAAGTCGTCGTCGCTCGGGTCGTCCCCGCAGAGGAGCGTCCCGCCGGTCTCCTCCTCGCAGTCGAGGAAGCGGCGGACGATCGGGACCGGGAGGAACGTCTCGGGGTCCGGGACGCTTCGGTAGAGGGTGTCGCCGTCGACGATCACCTCCTGGAAGTCGGCGGGCGCGAGGGCCCGGGTCGAGGCGATAAAGGCCGCCCGCCGCTCGGCCGTCGTCGACCGCGTGATGACGACCTCCGGTCCCTGGCCGGCGCCGTACACGACGTCGGCGGGCGGGCCCTGGACGAGGTCGACGGCCGGCGGCGTCGTGGTCGTGGCGGTCAGCCGGTCGCGGGACTGGACGTCGAGCCGGTACGTCCGCTGCGGGAGGACGGTCACGGCCCCGTCGAGCGGGACGTAGGTGCCCGCCTCGGCCTCGGCGTAGGGGTAGACGGCCTCGGCGGAGCCGTCGGGCGCCAGGAGCGTGACGGTGACCGTCGCGCCCGAGATCGCCACGTCGGCCGGGTCGAAGACGCCGAGGAGCGGGGCGACCTCGGAGAGCGCGACCGGCGGCAGCGCCTCGCCGACGCCGAGCGAGGCCGAGACCACGAGCTGCGGGTCGAGGTCGTCGTCGGCCGTCCCATCGCAGCCGCTGGCGACCACCAGCGCGAAGAGGAGCAGGGGGAGGAGCGCACGCATGGGCCGGGCCTAGAAGGCGAGCGAGAGGGAGACGTTCGGGAGGACGGGGAGCTGGCGGACCTCGGTGACCTCGACCGGGTTCTCGTCGAAGTCGTAGACGAAGAACCACAGGTTCCGGCGGTTGTAGACGTTGACGAGCTGGAGCTGGAGCTCGTAGTCGGCGAACGACCACCGCCCGCGCTTCGTCGCGCCGACGTCGACGCGGTGGTAGGGCGGCAGGCGCGACGTGTTGAGCCCGTTGACGAAGAGGCCGTCTACGACCCCGTCGCCGAACGGGAAGCCGGGCGTCTGGTAGCGCCCGCTCGGGACCGTGTAGGCCTGGCCCGTCGCGTACGAGCCGGCCGCCGTGGCCTCCCAGCCCCGCCCGAGGTCGACCTGCGCGACGACCGTCAGGTCGTGGAGCCGGTCGTACTTCGGCGGGAAGTAGTCCCGGAACTGCTGGAGGTCCGGGTAGCGCCGCCGCGTCGAGCCGATGGTGTAGCTGACGAGGCCGGTCAACCGGCCCAGCCCCTTCTCGAGCAGGAACTCCGCGCCGTAGGCGTAGCCCTCGCCGAACCGGAACAGCTCGCGGTAGCTCAGGCCCGCCACGTCCTGGTTGTTCGGGTCGATGTCGAACAGGTCGCGGAGCGTCCGGGCGTAGACCTCGACGTCGAGGCGGTAGGCCTCGCCGAGGTTCGTCTTGACGCCGAGTACGACCTGCTCGCTCGCCTGCGGCGGCACGCCCTCGCCCGTCGTGACCCAGGTGTCGAAGCCCGAGAACGACTCGTTCGAGATGAGCGAGAGGAACTGGTGGTACCGCCCGGCCGCGGCCTGGACCACGAGGTCCTCGCCGAACGTCCGCTCGACCTGGAGCTGCGGCGAGACCCGGAGGTACGCCGACGGCTCGGGGTCGAGGGCGTCCCTGAGGTCGTCGGTCACGCTCCGGAAGTACTCGGCCCGGAGGCCGCCCGTCACGATCCACCCGACCCCGGGCCGGACCCGGCCCTGGACGTAGCCCGAGGCGTAGCGCGACGGGTTCGAGTAGTCGGTCTGGACGCTCTCGTTGAACGAGCTCTGGAGGCCCAGGTTGAGGAACCCGCCCCAGACGCCGGCCCGGGCTTCGTACGTCTCGTTGGGCAGCCACTCCACGTCGACGCGCGCCGAGTAGTCGGTGAGCGTGTTGGGCCGCTCGAACTCGGTCTCGGCGAACGCCCCGACGGGGTAGCTGAAGTACCGGCTGGCCGTCAGGCGGGCCTGCGCGAACGACGTCCCCGAGAGGACGCGGTTGTAGGCCAGCGAGGCCGTCCGGTTGCCGTAGTCGAGGTCGAACCGGGCGTCGTCGCCGAAGGGGACCACGACCTGGTCGCGCCCGGCGTAGCCCGCCAGCGAGACGCGGTCGTTCGGGCCGAGGTCCACGCCGACCTTGCCGTTGAGGTCGTAGAAGTAGAAGCTCTCCGGGATGCCGTCCTGGTCGAGGGTCTCGCGGAGGACGGCGAGGAGCGGCTCGAGCGTGCTCCGCCGCGCGTTCAGCGAGTACGACCCGTTGACGCCGGGCAGCGGGCCCTCGACGCCGACGCGGCTCGCGAGAAGCCCGGCCGTCAGTGAGCCGCGCGTCTCGTTCCGGTTGCCGTCCCGGTTGTAGATGTCGACGACGCTCCCGAGGCGGCCGCCGTAGGTGCTCGGGTAGGCCCCCTTGTAGAGGCGGACGTCCTTGATGGCCTCCGTGTTGAACGTCGAGAAGAAGCCGAAAAAGTGGGTCGGGTTGTAGACGGTCGTCCCGTCGAGCAGGATGAGCGTCTGGTCCGGCGAGCCGCCCCGGATGTAGAGGGCCGACGAGAAGTCGCTGGCGGCCTTGACGCCCGGGAGCAGCTGGATGGAGCGGAAGAGGTCGGCCTCGAACACGGTCGGGAGCGCCTCGACGAGGTCGATGGACACGTTCTGGACGCCCGGCGCGCGCTCCTCCTCGATGGGCTCCTCGGCCTCGACCACGACCTCGTCGGCCGTAACGCCCTCGGGCGCCAGGTCGAGGTC
>JAAXJP010000031.1 GCA_012269805.1 Rubrivirga sp. | reverse complement strand
CTGGCGCGTTCGGAATCGGCAAGGGAGGAATACAAGACACGCTGCGGCGCGGGCGCCAACGGCGCCCACCGCAGGTCCCGCCCGCCCCCACCGGCCCGGCGGCGGGCCCGCGCCGGGGTGTCGCGGCGGCCGTGTGGGTCGCGCGGGCGGCCGCCGGGGGCGCACGGCCCTGTTCTTTCTCGCCCGCCGGCGCCCGCCGCCAGCGGCACCCTCACCCTTCGTCATCCCGAGCGGGATGAGGGATCTCGTCGGCCCCGCCCATCGCGGGCGCCGCGCCGGCCGACGCGAGATCCTTCGTCACTTCCGCTCCTCCGGATGACACGACGGGGGGAACGCGCGTAGCCTTCCCCCGCCCACGCACTCTGTTCGAATGGACGCCGTCGCCGCCGTCTGGGAAGTGCTCGATCTGCCGATCGTCATCTTCCTGATGCTCAACTTCTTCCTCATCGTCGCCTCGACGCTCGTCTACGCCGAGCGGAAGGTGTCGGCGTTCATCCAGGAGCGGTCCGGCCCGAACCGCGTCGGCCCCGGCGGCTTTTTCCAGTCGTTCGCCGACGTGTTCAAGCTGATGTTCAAGGAGAACATCGTGCCGGCCCAGGGGAACGAGTTCATCCACAGCCTGGCCCCGGTCCTGATGGTCGTCATCGCCATGACGACGGGCGCGCTGATCCCGTGGGCGCGGACGCCGGGCGGCGAGGCGCTCGCGATCGCCCCGATCGGCGTGGGCCTTCTCGTGGTGCTCGCGATGACGTCGATCTCGGTCTACGGGGTGACCCTGGCCGGCTGGAGCTCGAACTCGAAGTACTCGCTGCTCGGCGGGCTCCGCTCGAGCGCCCAGATGATCTCCTACGAGCTGGCGATGGGCGCGGCCGCCCTGTCGGTCGTCCTCTACTCGGGGAGCCTCGACCTGTTCGAGATCGTCGAGAACCAGAACCACCCGGCGGCCGGCATCTTCGCCTGGAACTGGTTCCGCAACCCGGTCGGGTTCATCGTGTTCAGCATCTGCGCGCTCGCCGAGACGAACCGGGCGCCGTTCGACCTCCCGGAGGCCGAGCAGGAGCTCGTGGGCGGCTACCACACCGAGTACTCGGGGATGAAGTTCGGGATGTTCTTCCTGGCCGAGTACGTCAACCTGTGGATCGCGTCGCTCCTCATCGCGACGCTCTTCATGGGCGGCTACCTCCTCCCGTGGGAAGCCCTCTACGCCGACGCGCTCCCGCCCGTGCTCCTGACGGTCCTCCAGGTCGGGTTCTTCCTCGCGAAGGTCTCGTTCTTCGCCTTCTGCTTTATCTGGATCCGCTGGACGCTCCCGCGCTTCAATTACACCCAGCTGAGTACGTTCGGCTGGAATTACCTCCTGCCGATCGCGATCGCCAACATCCTCGTGATCGCGTTCCTGGTGGCGGGCTACCAGCTGATCGTCGGCTAGGCTCGCCTCGGCGGGGTCTCCGCCGAGGCCGACGGACTCGACCGTTTCGGAGGGGCACGCCCGTCGCGTGCCCCTCCGTGGTTGGAGACGCTACGCCGGGGCTCGGCCGGCGACCGGGACGGCGTCAGTCGTCGTCGTCGTCGTCGTCATCGTCGTCCCAGTCGCGGTCGCGGCGCTCCCAGCGGGTATCGCGGCGGTCGCGGTAGCGCCGGTCGTCAAAGCGGCGGACGAAGCGGCGGTAGGCGTCGCGCTGGCGCCGGTCGAGACGGCGCTCAATGGCGCGGTCGGTGTCGCTCCACCACCGCTGGACCTCGCGGGAGCTGTTCCGGCTGCGTGGGAAGGGCGAGTCGACGTAGCGGTCGCGGTCGTAGCGCCCGCGCCGTGAGAAGTCGTAGGCGCGGTCCTCGAGGAGCCGGCCGAGGTCCCGCTCCTGTCGCGGGTCGAGGCGGACGGCCCGGTCGACGTCGCGGAGGTAGCGGTCGACGTCGCGGCGGACATCGCTGCCGTAGCGGTCGGTCCGGGAGTCGGGGTAGTTCTCGTACCGGGGGTCGTAGCGCTCGACCTCGCGGTAGAGGTCTTCGAGCCCGACGCAGCCCGAGAGGCTCACGGCGGTGAGCGCGAGCAAAAAGAGGCGTAGCATGGGGAGGATCGTGGTGGGCACGTCCAGAGCCGCGCCTCCGCACGTCGAGGTCACACGCTCCCCGGTCGCTTCACGCCCTCGGGAGCGTGACCACGAACGCCGCGCCCTCGCCCTCGGCGTCTTCGACCTCCAACGTCCCGCCATGGCCCTGCGCGACCACGTCGTGGGCCAGCGAGAGCCCGAGGCCGGTCCCCTCGCCGGTCGGCTTCGTCGTGTAGAACGGCTCGAACACGCGGCCCCGCTCGGCCTCCGGGACGCCCGGCCCGTTGTCCGCGACGCGGATCTCGACGCCGCCGTCCGTCGGCCGCGTCGAGACGGTGACCGTCGGCGCGAAGCCGGGGCCCTCCGCCTCGGCGCGACTGGCGACGGCGTCGAAGGCGTTGTCGAGAAGGTTGATGAGGACGCGCCCGATCTCCTGTGGCGACGCCTCGACCTCGACGCCGAGGGCCCCGAGCTCCCGCCGGAGGTCGACGCGGGCGTGGGGCCGGCGGGCCTTCAGGCCGTGCCACGCGAGGTCGGCGTACTCGGCGACGAGCGTGTCGACCGCCAGCGCGCGGCGGTCGCCGCCGCCGCTCCGCGCGTGCGCCATCATCGCGCGGACGATGGCGTCGGCGCGGCGGCCGTGGCGCTGGATCTTCTCCGCGTTCGTCCGGAGGTCGGCGAGGAGGTCGGCCCGCTCCGTCTCGTCGTCGGTCTCGTCCAGCTCGTCGACCAACTCGACCGAGAGGCCGGCGAAGTTGGTCACGAAGTTGAGCGGGTTCTTGATCTCGTGGGCGATCCCGGCCGTGAGCTGCCCGAGGCTGGCCATCTTCTCCTGCTGGACGAGCCGGGCCTGTGCGGCCCGGAGCTCCTCGACCGCCGCGTTGAGCTCCGCCGTTCGCCGCTCGACCTCGGCCTGGAGCTGGCGCGTCCGCGTGTCGAGGAGGTCGTTCATCGTCCCCCGGTCCTCCTGCATCGCGTCGGGGACCGAGAAGTGGAAGTGGGCGAGCATCCACCGGTCGCCTTCGTGGCGGAGCGCGAACGTGAAGCGCGGGCGTTCGACGATCGTCTCGTCGGGGAGCTCGATCGTCACGGCGATCTCGCCGACCGCCACAGCCGCGTCGTCCGCCAGCAGGTGGACCGTCGTCCACGGCACGTCGAGCGTGAACGGGTGCGACATCCCCGCGTGCTCGCGGCGGACCATCTCGCGGAGTTCGCCGGCGTCGGCGTAGTAGTCGCCGGGGCCGGTGCCGTAGCCGGTGAACGACGGGCGGACGGCGCTGAGGAACCGCTCTGTCGCCTCGGGCGAGTCGTCCACCCAGTCGTGGAGGAGGGCGCGAATGGCCGCGCGGACGTCGGCCTCGGGATCGGTCTCGGACATGGGCCAGGGGGAGGGCCCCCGAACCTAGCCCAGCCGGCCCGCCCCGGCACCGAGGCGAGCGCTACCAGCCGATCCGACCGTCGGCGTCGGGGACGCGCTCGCGGCCCGGGTAGCGCGGGTCGGGCTCAGCCGGCGGCGGGGCGACCGGCACCTCCTCGAGGGGCGTCGTCTCGACGTCGGGCGCGCCGTCCAGTTCGTCAGCGAACGGGCCCGCGGACTCGTCGATGAACGGCTCGATATCGGTGAGGGCGTCGTCGATCTCTCGCTCGATCTCGCGCTGGGCGCGGGCCATCGCGCGCTCCTGAGCGCGCTCCATCCGCTCGGACCAGCCCTCGCGCCAGCCGTTCCGCGCGATCTCGCGGGCGGCGCCGCGGAGCACCTCGCGGGCGGCCTCGCGGAGGAGTGGGTCGTCGATCCGGTCGAGCTCGTCCCAGGCGCTGTTGAGCCAGTCGGCGTTGTCGGCGTAGATGTCGTCGCGCTGGCCACGGTCGCGGCGTGGCGCCGGCCAGTCGTCGATCTCGTCCTCAATGTCGGGGCCGGAGCGGTTGGGTGTGCGCGGGCCGTAGTCCTCCGGGACGTCGGCGCCGTCCAACCAGTCGGCCGTCGCGTCGCCGACCCACCGGGCGAATCGGTCCCAGAGGCCCGGCCCGGCGTCTTCCGCCTCGGCGGGCGTCGGGAACGTCCGGTCGGTGTCGACGAGACGCGCGCTCTGGAGCGCCCGGTTGAAGTCGCCCACGACGCGGAGCGCGTTGTGGCCGCCCTGCCCCCAGTACGACGAGCGGAACGTGACGCGCGGGTCGTCGAACCCGACCCAGGCGCCGGTCACGAGGTCGGGACGCATGAGGAGAAACCAACCGTCGGCGCCGTCTTGGGTGGTGCCGGTCTTGCCGGCGAGGTCCCCGCGCGCCGCGAACGCCGTGCGGACCTGCGTGCCCGTCCCCTGGTCCACCACGCCGCGCATCATGTCGACGAGCGTGACGGCCACGTCCGGGTCGAGCGCGCGGTCGGCCTCGGGCTCGAAGCGGGCGACCTCGTTGCCGTCGCGGTCCGTGATGTGCGTCACGACGACCGGCGGGCGCCGCGTGCCGCCGGCCGCGATCGCCGCGTAGGCCGACGTCATCTCGAGCAGCGACACGTCGCTCGTGCCGAGGGCCAGCGACGGGACCGCCTCCAGCTCGCTCCGCACGCCGAGGCGCCGGGCCGTCCGCGCGAGGTCCCGCGCGCCGACTTCCTGGACGAGCTGCGCGGCAATCGTGTTTTTGGAATAGACGAGGCCGTCGCGGAGGCTGACCTCCTGCCCCGAGGCCGACCCGCTCGCGTTCGTCGGCTGCCAGATCACGCCGTCGTCCATCTCAATCGACACCTCCTGATCGGGGAGCGTGTCGTCGGGGCGGAAGCCCTCCTCGAGCGCGCGGGCGTAGAGGAACGGCTTGAACGTCGAGCCCGGCTGGCGGCGCGCGCGCGCCACGTGGTCGTAGGCCGACCGCTCGAAGTCGCGGCTCCCGACCCACACCTTGACGTGGCCCGTCTCGGGGTCGACGGCCGTCATCGCGACCTCCAGCCGCATCTTGTGCTGGCGGAGCGAGTCGAGGAACGTCCGGTCGCTGCGCAAGCGCTCCAGCACGGCGTCCTCGGCCTCGCCCGCGGCGACGGCGCGGCGGTACGCCTCGGTGTCTCGGATGAACGCGTTGGCGGCGTCGCGGCGGAGCGTCCAGAACCGCTCGAACGGCGCCGTCTGCGACGCCACGCGGTAGTACGGCGCCGTCGTCTGGCCGAGCGTCGAGGCGGACGCCCGCCCCCACTCGACGTCGGCCACGGTCTGGAGCGCGTCGCCGAACTTCCGCGCCGACTCCTGCGCGGCCTGCTGCATCCGCCAGTCGAGCGTCGTGTGGATCGTGAGGCCGTCCCCGTAGAGGCTGTGGCCGGTGTCGTCGGCCCAGTCCTCCAGCCACACCCGGACGTGCTCGGTAAAGTGGGGCGCGCGGCTCGTCTGCATCGGCTGGCGCTCGAAGCGGAGGCCCATCGGCTCGTCGCGGAGCGCAGCCGCCTCCGCCTCGGGGAGGTCGCCGTACGTCACCATCTGCCCGAGGACCACGTTGCGCCGCGCGAGCGCCCGCTCCGGGTTCCGCCGCGGGTTGTACGACGACGTCCCCTTGAGCATCCCGACGAGCGTGGCCGCCTGGAGCCGGTCGAGGCTGCCGGCGTCGGTCGAGAAGTAGGTCCGCGCCGCCATCTCGATCCCGTGCGCGTTGTAGAGGAACGGGACGGTGTTGAGGTACAGCTCGAGGATCTCGTCCTTCGTGTAGACCCGCTCGATCTTGAGCGCCGTGATGCCCTCCTTGAGCTTCCGCGTGACCGACGCGGAGTTGCCGATCTCGTCGGGGAAGAGGTTCCGCGCGAGTTGCTGCGTGAGCGTCGAGGCCCCGCGGAGCCCGCGCCCCGTCGCGGCGCCGACGGCGACCGAGCCCCACCCGATCAGGTCGATGCCGCCGTGCGAGCGGAACCGGCGGTCCTCCGTGGCGACGAGCGCGTCGACGACGTGGGGCGAGATCTCGTCCAACCCTTTCCACTCGCGGTTGCGGCGGGCGTAACGCGTCAGCGTCGTCCCGTCGGCCGAGACGACGGTCGAGGGGTAGATCTCGCGCGCGCCGCGGAGGTCGGAGACGGACGGCGTGAACGGCCACAAGAGGAGCGTGTACCCGAACAGCAGGATCCCGACGGCCGTGGCGAACACGGCGCCGGCGCCGGCCACGCCGCCCGCCGCCCACAGAAGGCGCGTCGAGCGCGGGCTCTCCTCGTTCCGGACCTCCGACCAGACGCGCTGGCCGCCGGCCCGCAAGCGCGTCCAGATCCACGTCGCGAGGGCGACCAGCTTCGCCCACATCCATGCTAGCGTGCGGCGCCAGCGCGGGGCGTCCGGGGGGGACGGCGCGGGCTTCGAGGCGACCGGTTTCGGAGCGGGCTCGGGCATGGGAGGACGGCGAATGCGACGGGGGGCCTACGCAGGAACGGCGCGGGAGATACGCCGCGGCGCGGGCGGCGCCTCTAACGCACGACGTGCCCCGGTCGTCTCCGCCTCGGCCCCGAGGCGGGCGGAGTCGGCGCGAACAGGGCGGCCGAGGGGATCGAAGCGACGCCCCCTCCGTAGGTTGCCCAGACGCCCTCCCCTCTCCCGATTCCATGTCCGACCAGCCCGTCACGACCGCCCAGATGGACGACCCCGCGCCGGAGCGGTCCGCCGAGGAGCGGGCCCGCCTCGAGACGCTCACCGCCAACGTCATCCGCGGCCTCGCCATCGACGCCGTCGAGAAGGCCGACTCTGGCCACCCGGGCTTGCCGATGGGCATGGCCGACGCCGCGACCGTCCTCTGGGGCCGCTTTTTGAAGCACAACCCGAAGGACCCGCACTGGTTCGATCGCGACCGGTTCGTGCTCTCGGCCGGCCACGGGTCGATGCTGATCTACGCGCTCCTCCACCTCAGCGGCTACGACGTCTCGCTCGACGACCTGAAGAACTTCCGCCAGCTCGACAGCGCGACGCCGGGCCACCCGGAGGTCCACCACACGCCGGGCGTCGAGACGACGACCGGGCCGCTCGGGCAGGGCCTCGCGACGGCCGTCGGGATGGCGCTCGCCGAGCGCCAGATGGCCCGGCTCTACAACACGGCCGAGCACGTCGTCGTCGACCACTACACGTACGTCATCGCCTCCGACGGCGACCTCCAAGAGGGCGTCTCGAACGAGGCGAGCTCGTTCGCCGGGCACCAGGGCCTGGGCAAGCTCGTCGTCCTCTACGACGACAACTACGTCCAGATCGACGGCTCGACGGACCTCGCGTTCACCGAGGACCGCGCCGGCCGCTACGAGGCCCTCGGCTGGCACGTGATCCGCGACGTCGACGCCCACGACAACGAGGCCGTCGCCGCCGCGATCCACACGGCCCGGAACACGCTCGACCGGCCGAGCCTCCTCGTCTGCCGCTCGACGATCGGATACGGCTCGCCCAGCCTCGCCGGCACGCACGACATCCACTCGGACGCCATCGGCGCGGCCGAGATCGAGGCGACCAAGAAGAACCTCGGCCTCCCGCAGGAGGACTTCTACGCGCCCGACGAGGCCAAGACGCTCTTCGAGGAGCAGGCCTTCCGCGGGTCGCAGGAGCACTGCGAGTGGGAGGGTCAGATGACGGCCTACGACGAGGCCGCGCCCGAGCAGGCCGCCGAGCTCCGCCGCCGGATCGAGGGCCGCCTCCCCGACGGCTGGGCCGACGCCCTCCCGACCTTCGAGCCCGACGCGAAGGGGATGGCCAGCCGCGCCGCCTCGGGCAAGGTGCTCGACGCCCTCGCGCCCGTGCTCCCCGAGCTCATCGGCGGCTCGGCCGACCTCACGCCGTCGAACAAGACGAAGGCAGCCGGCATGGAGAACATGCAGTTCGACTCGCCCGCGGCCCGCTACGTCCACTACGGCGTCCGTGAGCACGGGATGGCGGCCATCATGAACGGGATGGCGCTCCACGGGGGCGTCCGGCCCTACGGCGGGACGTTCCTCATCTTCTCCGACTACATGAAGGCGGCCGTCCGCCTCGGGGCGCTGATGGAGGCGCCGGTCGTCCACGTGTTCACGCACGACTCGGTCGGCCTCGGCGAGGACGGCCCGACGCACCAGCCCATCGAGCAGCTCGCCGGGCTCCGCGCGATCCCGAACCTCTACGTCGTCCGCCCGGCCGACGCCAACGAGACGGCCGCGGCCTGGAAGCTGGCCCTCGAACTCGACGACGCACCGGTCGCGCTCGCGCTCTCCCGCCAGGGCCTCCCCACCCTCGACGGCACCGCCGAGGCGGCCATGGACGGCGTCGCTAGGGGCGCCTACGTCCTCGCGGACTCCGCCGGCGATCCCGAAGTGATCCTCGTCGCGACGGGCTCTGAGGTGGCGCTGGCCCTCGAGGCGAAAGAGACGCTCGGCGCCAGCTGCCGCGTGGTGTCGATGCCGTGCGACCGCCGCTTTTTCGAGCAGGACGAGGCGTACCGCGAGTCGGTGCTCCCAGGAGCCGTCCGCGCGCGCGTGGCGGTCGAGGCGGCCAGCCCGCTTGGCTGGGGCCGCGTGGTCGGCCTCGACGGGGCCGTGGTCGGGCTCGACCGGTTCGGGATGAGCGCGCCGGGCACGGCCGCCCTGGGGGCCCTCGGCATGACGGCCGAGGCCGTCGTCGAGACCGCGCGCCGCGTGATGGCGTAGACGGCCCGGCTCCACGTCCCACACGTCGACAGGGCGTCGCTCCGCACGGGGCGGCGCCCTCGTCCGTCAGGCAAGGCCAGGTCCACCTCCGATGAACCTCGAGCGAGCCGGCCGGGCCGCGCCTCTGTCGACCCGAGCCTCTGCCTGGCCGCTTCGGGAGGACCGCGCCCCGGATGCTTCACATCATCTTAATATTCGGAAGCCCTTCCGGTCTTCACAAAGCTTTGCCATTCGGCGAGGCAAGCCGCTACGTTGGGCTCTCTTCAACGCGCCTTCGCACAGAGGCGCCCTCGCGTGACCGCATTCGCCCTCAGCCTCGCTCTCCCGACCGCCCCGCTGGCGGAGGCTGCGGCCGTTCGCCCCGCGTTCCTTCCGGTCGTCGTCCTTACCGGCCTCCTTGTAGGAGGCTGACCCCACCGACCGGCTCGAGGCTCGCTGATTCGTCGCACGCTCCTGGGTTGGTCGCAGCCCGAGCCCTCGCCGATGTCCAGCGCCCCCCGCACGTACACGCTCGCCCTGCTCCCGGGCGACGGCGTCGGCCCGGAGGTGACCGCCGAGGCGGCCCGCGTGCTCGACGCCAGCGCCGACGCGTTCGGGTTCGGGATCGAGGCCGGTGAGTACGCCGTCGGCGGCGCGGGGATCGACACGTCCGGCGACCCGCTCCCGCGTGCCACGCTCGACGCCTGCCTCGACGCCGACGCCGTGTTCCTCGGCGCCGTCGGCGGCCCGCAGTGGGACCGCGTCGAGGCCGACCTCCGGCCCGAGCGCGGGCTGCTCCGCCTCCGCGCGCGCCTCGGCGCGTTTGCCAACCTCCGGCCCGTGTCCGTCTCCGAGACGCTCGCCGCCCGCTCGCCGCTGCGGCCCGAGCGCGTGGCCGGGACCGACCTCCTGATCGTCCGCGAGCTGACCGGTGGGATCTACTTCGGCCGGCCGCGCGAGCGGACCGAGACCGAGGCCTACGACACGATGCGCTACTCGGTCACCGAGATCGAGCGGATCGCGCGGGTCGCGTTCCAGTGGGCCGAAAAGCGAGACGGGCGCGTCTCGTCGGTCGACAAGGCCAACGTGCTCGCGTCGTCGGCGCTGTGGCGGGACGTGGTCTCGCGCGTCGGCGCCGAGGAGTACCCGGAGGTCGCCCTCGAGCACCTCTACGTCGACAACGCCGCGATGCAGGTCGTCAGCGACCCGCGCCGGTTCGACGTGGTCGTGACCGGCAACCTGTTCGGCGACGTGCTCTCGGACCTCGCCGCGACGCTGCCCGGCACGCTCGGGCTGCTCCCCTCGGCCAGCCTCGGTGGGCGCGCAGGCCTGTTCGAGCCCGTCCACGGCAGCGCGCCCGACCTCGCGGGGCGGGGCCTCGCGAACCCGCTCGCCGCGATCCTCAGCGCGGCCATGCTGCTCGACGCGCTCGGCGAGCCCGAGGCGGCCGCCGCCGTCCGCACCGCCGTCGACGCCGTCCTCGCCGACGGCCCGCTCACGCCCGACCTCGGCGGCGACGCCCAGACCGACGACGTCGGCGCGGCCGTCGCCGACGCCGTCCTCTCCCCTACGCTCTCTCACCCCTAACCGCCATGGCACCCTCTCACCCGGGCGACCGCATCGTCCTGTTCGACACCACGCTGCGCGACGGCGAGCAGTCGCCGGGCGCCGCGATGACGCTCTCCGCCAAGCTCCGCGTGGCGAAGCTCCTCGCCGCGATGGGCGTCGACGTGCTCGAGGCCGGCTTCCCGGTCTCGTCGCCCCAGCAGGCCGACGCCGTCCGCCAGATCGTCGACGAGTTGGCCGACACGGAGACGGTCATCTGTGCCCTCGGCCGCGCCCACGAGGCCGACGTCCGCGCCGCCGCCGAGGCGCTGGGGGCCGGGCCGAAGACGCGGATCCACACGTTTATCGCCACGAGCGACATCCACATCGCGGCCAAGTTCAGCGCGCCCCGGTTCGGAGCGACGATGGCCGAGCGCCGCGAGAGCGTGATGCGGATGGCCGTCGACGCGGTCCGGCAGGCCAAGGCGCACACCGACGACGTCGAGTTCTCGGCCGAGGACGCCGGGCGGACCGACCACGGGTTCCTCTGCGACGTCGTCGCCGCGGCCGTCGAGGCGGGCGCGACCACGATCAACATCCCGGACACGACCGGCTACTGCACGCCGGCCGACTACGCCGCGCTCTTCCGGGCCGTCCAGGACTGCTGCGACACGTCGGGCGTCGTCCTCTCGACGCACTGCCACGACGACCTCGGGCTGGCCGTCGCCAACACCCTCGCGGGCGTCGAGGCCGGCGCGCGGCAGGTCGAGGTGACCGTCAACGGGATCGGCGAGCGGGCCGGGAACGCGCCGCTCGAGGAGGTCGCGATGGCCCTCCGCGTCCGCGCCGACCGCTACGGCGTGACGCACGGGCTCGACGCGACGAAGCTGGGCGAGGCCAGCCGCCTCGTCTCCGTCGTGACCGGCTTCGCGGTCCCGCCGAACAAGTCGATCGTCGGCGCCAACGCGTTCGCGCACGAGGCCGGCATCCACCAGCACGGCGTGCTGAAGGACCGCCAGACGTACGAGATCCTGCGCGCCGAGGAGGTCGGCGCCGACGCCCAGGGCATCCGGCTCGGGCGTCACTCGGGCCGGCACGGGCTCTTTTCCCGCCTCGCCCGCCTCGGCGTCGACGTGCCCGAGGCCGACCGGGACGGCGTCTACCAGCGGTTCGTGGCGCTGGCGGACCAGAAGCGCGAGATCTACGACGGCGACCTCCGCCGGCTCGTCGACCCCGCCGCCGACGCGCCGGAGCGCGGGTTCTCGCTCGTCGCGCTCCGCGTCTCGACGGGCTCCGACGAGAAGCCGCACGCCGAGGTCACGCTCCAGGACGGCGCGACCGGCGAGCTCCGCGTCGAGACCGCCTCCGGCGACGGGCCGGTCGACGCGATCTACCGCGCCATCGACGGCGCCGCGGGCCGGCCGCACCGGCTCGAGTCGTACTCCATCCGCGCGCTCACGAAGGCCGCCGACGCCGCCGGCGAGGCGCTCGTCGTCGTCTCCGACGGCCCCGCGCTCGCGCAGGGCAAGGCGACCGGGACCGACATCCTCCGGGCCTCCGCCGAGGCCTACGTCCGCGCCCTCAACGGCCTCGACGCCGACGACCACGACGAGGGCGGGTTCGTCAAGGAGGGCATCATGGCCTCGTTCGACACGGTGTAGAGGGATCGGGGACGGGGCATGAGGGACGCGATCCCTGTGCCCCGCCCCATGCCTCATCCCTCCATCCCCCATCCCTCCATGAGAAGCGACACCGTCAAGGCCGGCTTCGAGCGGGCGCCGCACCGATCGCTCTTGCGCGCGACCGGCCAGATCGAGTCCGACGACGACTTCGGCAAGCCGTTCATCGGCGTCTGCAACTCGTACATCGACCTCATCCCGGGGCACGTCCACCTCCAGAGCTTCGGGAAGGTGGTCAAGCACGCCGTCCGCGCCGCCGGCGGCGTCCCCTTCGAGTTCAACACGATCGGCGTCGACGACGGGATCGCGATGGGGCACCTCGGGATGCGCTACTCGCTGCCGTCGCGCGAGCTCATCGCCGACTCGGTCGAGACCGTCGCCGAGGCCCACCAACTCGACGGGCTCGTCTGCATCCCCAACTGCGACAAGATCGTGCCGGGCATGCTCATGGGCGCGCTCCGCATC
>JAAXJP010000193.1 GCA_012269805.1 Rubrivirga sp. | reverse complement strand
CCGGGGGCCTTTGCCTACCGCCTCGGCGCGCCTGGGAGCACGGCCGGCGTCGCGCTCGACGGCCTCGATCCGGAGGCGCGGGCCCTCGTGCTCGACGGCCGGCCGCTCGACGACCTCGTCACGGGCGCGCCGCGCGTCGACCTCCTCCCACTCGCGGCGACCGGCCCTCTGCGGACGGAGACGCTCGCGTTCGGGCGGCCCGCCCTGCAGGCATCGCTCCGCGACCTCCGGTTGAGCGTGCCGGTCACGGAGCTTCGCTACCTCGGGGGGCAGAACGCGATCCAGCACGCGTCGGGCAGCCACGCGCAGACGCGGCGGCCGCCGGCGCTCTTGCGCGGCGGCAGCGACGCGAGCCGCCTCACGATGACGGGCCACGCCGCCAGCCGCTCGGCCGACAGCCCGTTCGCCGGTGGCGACGTGGCGCACACCGACGCCTTTGGCCGGTTGCTCCTCACGCAGCCCGACGTCACCGCCGAACTCGGCGTGATGTACACGGACCGGACGGAGGGCGCGCGGGCCGGCGTCGTGCCAGGGGCAGGGCTCCCGGTCGAGGGCATCTTCAACGCCGCGACGGCGAGCGTCCGGGGGAGCGGCGCCACGCGGCGGTCGCTTCGCACGGAGCCGTGGCTCCGGCTCCGGATCCCGCTCGCCCGCTCGGCACCGACGGAGCTCGGGGCGTCGGTCGCGATCCAGCGGCTCGTGTTCGTCCCGGCCGACGGGACCGGCGACACGCTCCGCGTCCACGGCCGGCGGCTCGCGACGTTTGCCGAGCAGCCGCTCCGGATCGGCCCGAACCGGCTCGCGTTCCGGCTCGACGCGACGGCCGAGTCCGCGCCGGGGCCCGAGGCGGGCGCCCTCGTCGGCGCCGACTCCCGCCTCGGCCTCCACGGGACGGCGACCGACTCGCTCCGCCTCGGGCGGGCGGCCGTCGCCCTCGGTGCCGGACTCCACCACGTCGGCGGCCACCACTGGCCGTCGGCTTCGGCACGGGTCGCGGTCGGGCTGGCGTCGGCGGGCGTGTCCCTGGGTGGGCGGGCGCCCGCGTGGCTCCACACGGTCGGGGTCGACGGGTACGTCACGCCCTCGGCGGACGCCGGGGTCGAGCGGACGCTCGCGGTCGACGCCGCGCTCCGCCTCCGCCGCGGCGACTGGCGGCTCGACCTCCGCGCGTTCGGGAGCGTGGTGACCGACGGCCTTCACCTCGTCTCGCTCGGCGACACGCTGGCATGGGTCGCGGTGGCCGACGAATCAACCCGCCAGGGCGGCGTGTCGGTCGGGATCGGCTGGCGGGAGCGTGTGCGGCGCGGGGTCTACGCGAGCCTCGGCGGGACGGCGCGCGCCGTGCTCGACCCATCGGCGGATCTGGGCGAACGGCTCGACGCCGCGCTCCCCCGCGTCTGGGCGACGGGCCGTCTCGGCGTCCGCGCCGAGGACGTCGGCGACGGCGTGGTGGACCTCGACCTCGCGGTGGCCTCGACGGCGTGGACGGCGTTCCGGAGCGTCCGCGTGGAGCCGGCGACGGGCGCACTCGTGCTGCCCGAGCCCGGCGGGTCGCTCGGCTTCGAGCTCCCGGCGCGCGCGCTCGTCGGGCTGGAGGGCACGGCCACGTTCAGCGCGCAGGCGTCGCTCTTTGTCCGCTACGACCACGCGCTCGGCGAGCGGGCCTACGGGGCCGTCGTCACGCAGGGCGAGCCGCTCCCGCCCCACGTCCTCCGCTTCGGCGTCTTCTGGGCGTTGTTGAACTAAGGCACGGGGCGACTCAGACACTGACCAGCTCGGCCATGAGCGATCTCACCATCCGTCCCGAACGCCCCGCCGACGCGGACGCCGTCCGTCGCGTCAACAAAGTCGCGTTCGGCCAGCCCGACGAGGCGGACCTCGTCGATCGCCTCCGTCAGTCGGGGGCTCGGTACCTCGGCCTCGTCGCCGAGGCGGAGGGGGGCGTCGTCGGGCACGTCCTGTTTACGCCGGTCTCGCTCGACGCGGGGACGGCCGACGTGCGCGGGCTCGCGCCGATGGCGGTCCTGCCGGAGCATCAGCGGTCCGGCGTCGGCTCGGCGCTCGTGCGGGCGGGGCTGGCGGCGTGCGCGGAGGATGGCGCCGAGGCGGTCGTCGTGCTCGGCCACCCCGACTACTACCCGCGGTTCGGCTTCCGGCCGGCGTCCGCGTTCGGGCTCGCCTGCGCGTACGACGTGCCCGACGAGGCGTTTATGGCGCTCGAGCTGGTCGAGGGCGCGCTCGCCGACGCGGGCGGCGTGGCCCACTACCACCCCGCGTTCGGGGGCTGACCGGAGGGCCCCAAACGACGACGGGACGCCAGCGCGGCGTCCCGTCGGGAGTCCGGAAGCGAAGCCGCTTAGCGCGTCGCCTTGGCCGCGGCGGCGCGGTCCGCCAGCCGCCAGCCGTACTCGAGAAGGGGGCGGACGGCCTCGGCCGTCTCGACCACGAGGTCGGCGAAGTTGGGCGTGAGCACGTCCTCGTCCGGGATGCCCTCGCGGACCGCGGCGAAGCCGCCCTTCCACCGGTAGTACTCGGTGGCCGGGTTGTCGCGCTGGTCCTCGTAGCCGCGCGGCATCCGCGTCATGGCGCTGCCCGAGGTCTCGAGCTCGAGGCCGGCCGCCTCGACCGACTCGACGATGTCGAGGAACGGCTGCGGATCCTTGCTGAGCTCGGCCCGCCACTCGCGGATAAACTCCTTGCTGGCGCGCCAGAAGCCGCCGCCGATCCGGTTCGAGCCCGGCTCGATGTGGAGGTAGAGCGCGCCCGGCGCCCGCTTATCGCCGTCGCGCGAGAGGATGGCCGCGACGTGCGTCTTGTACGGGGCCTTGTTCTTGGAGAACCGCGTGTCGCGGTAGATCCGGAAGACGGCCCGCTTGGGGTCGCCAGAGAGCGGGATGCCGCGCTCCGGGAGACGGTGGCTGAGGTCCGAGATCAGCATCCGCATGGGATCGCGGAGCTCTTCGACGTAGGTGTCCTTGCGGGGCCGGAACCACTCGCGGTCGTTGTTCCGCTTGAGTTGGCGGAGGAACGTGAAGGCGTCCGCGGTGAGGCCGGGGAACGGGGCGAGGAGGGCCGGGGGGGCGGCGACGGGCATGCGGTACAG
>JAAXJP010000625.1 GCA_012269805.1 Rubrivirga sp. | reverse complement strand
GCGTAGGCTGCTCGCGGGGGAGCGGCCCGCGGAGGGCGTGCGCGCCCACCGTCCACAAGATCTTGGCCCCGGCGCGGACGGTCCCGCTCACCGTCCCCGTGATCTTCGAGCGCCCCACGCGGCGGCGGTAGGCGACCGGCACCTCGGCGCAGCGGAGCCCGGCGCGGACGGCGCGGACCTGCATCTCGACCGTCCACCCGAACGTCTCGTCGCGCATCCCGAGCGCCTGGAGCGAGCGCCAGCGGACGGCGCGGAACGGGCCGAGGTCGGTGAACCGGGCGCCCCACCGCCACCGGACGAGCGCGCACGCGAGCGCGTTGCCCCACCGGGCCTGCGGCAGGAGCGCGCCCCGCTCGACGCGCCGGGCGCGCTGGCCGAGCACCCGGCTCCCGATCACGAGGTCGGCCTCGCCGCGCGCGATGGGGGCCAGGATCCCCCCCAGGTCGGCCGGGTCGTCGGAGAGGTCGGCGTCGACGAAGGCGACGACGTCGGGCGGATCGGCGGCGAGGTGGGCGAGGCCGGCGAGGCAGGCGCGGCCGTAGCCCGCCCGGGGCTCGGCCACGACGGTCGCGCCGGCGGCCCGGGCCGCCTCGGCCGTCCCGTCCGACGACCCGTTGTCGACCACGACGACCCGCTCCACGCCGCAGGCCGCGCGCGGCAGCCCGCGCACGACGGCCCCCACCGACGCCTCCTCGTCGCGCGCCGGGATCACCACGGCGACCCGCATCGGTGCCCCCATCAGCGCCCGTCGATAAAGCCGACCCGCGTGACCGACTCGGTCGCGAACGGGATCGGGATCGAGATCGGGACGGCCCACGCGACCCCGCCGACGCCGTTCGCGACGGGCTGCGGGACCGCGCTCGCCACCACCCCTTCGAGACGCGCGTCGGTAAGGACGGCGTCGCCCTCGGCCGTGCCGTAGAGGATCGAGCCGGCCCGGATCTCGGCCGTCGCGAGAAAGGCCGTGAAGGCGGCCCCGCCCTCGGTGGCCTGGAGCACCGCCGCCGTCGTGAACGACGGGCCGGCCGGGTCGTCCGGCCGGCGGACGCCGTACCGCACGACGGGGTCGAGCAGCCGGGCCCCGTCGAGGCCGGTCACGTCGACCTGGACGGTCGTCGAGGTCGAGTCCGACGGCCGCGTCGAGACGGTCGGGCTCGGGACCGAGATCGTGACCGTCGACCGCGCGCCGTCGGCCGTGCGGACGGCCTCGACCCGGTGCGTCTCGCCGGCCGCGACGGTCAGGTCGGCCAGGAACAGGTGGGCCCGGTCGCCGCTGGGGAGCGTCACGAGCGAGTCGCGCCACACCGTCGTCCGGCCCGTCGTCTGCTCCGTCGAGGTGACGGTGGCGGCGAGCCGGTCGGGCGTCTCGAACACGGACGACGAGAGGTCCTGCACGCGGAGCCGCTGCGTCGGCGCGCGGCCGTCGAGCGTGCCGAAGAGCGCGAACGGCTCGGCGTCCTCGACGCGCGGGTCGAACGTCGTGTCGCAGGCCGTGGCGAGGACCGCGAGCGCCAGCACGAGCGCGCGTGCCCTCATTCGGTCTCGACGCGGAGGCCGAGCGTCGGGAAGAGGGGGAGCTGGTCGACCCGCTCGGCGCGGAGCGCGTCGTAGTAGAACACGTTGTCCCGGTCCGTGGCGTTGAGCAAGGCCGCCTGCACGACGGCCCGGCCCCGGGGGATCCGCGCGGCCCACTCCACGGCGAGGTCGAGGCGGGCGTAGGGCGGCGTCCGCGCGCCGTAGGGGGCGTCGGCGAACAGCGTCGTCGGGGGCCCGACGGCCGTCTCGATCGGGAGCCCGCGCTCGACGGCGTCCCCGAGGTCGAGGTACGCCCCGACGACGCGCGTGTAGGGCCGGCCGGACGTGAGCTGGAGGGCGACCGCGACGGCCCAGGGCCCGCGCTCGGCCCGGCCGTCGACCGTGAGGCGGTGGGGGCGGTGGAACGGCGGCTGGTACGCCCGCCCGGCGTCGCGGTAGGTCAGCGACTGGGCCCCGTAGCGGGCGTCGACCCGGAGGCCCGGCCGCCGGTAGCCGGCCGTGACCTCGACGCCGAGCGCCTCGCCGTTCGTCGAGAGGAGCCGGTCGCCGAGGAGGATCGTCTGCCCGGTGAGCCGCTTGGTGTAGCCCTCGACGCCGGCCCGGAACCCGGCCCCCAGCGCGCCCTCCCACCCGGCGAGGCCGTGGACGGCGGTCGGCACCGGGAGCGACGTCGGGACCGTCGTCCACGCCGTGAACACGTCGCCCACGTCGCCCTGGTTCGTCAGCCCGACGATCTCCTGGCGGTAGAGGCCGGCGGCCGCTCGGAACACCTGGCGCCCGAGGACCCACGAGGCCAGCACCCGCGGCTCGACGGAGCTCGGCTGCGCCTGCGCCGGGAACGTCTGGAGCCGGACGCCCGGCTCGACCTTGAGCCCGTGCCCGAGGTCGAGGTCGGCGTCGACGAAGAACGAGCCCTCGCTCGTGTTCTGCCGCGTCACGACGTCCGGCCGGAAGGCGTACTCGAAGAGGTACGACGACGCCTGGATCCCCGTCCGGAAGGTGTGCGGGCCGATGTAGTAGACGTAGCCGAACCGCCCGCCGAACGTCTCCACCTCGGCGGTCCGGCGGGGCGCCCCGACCGGCTCGAACGTCGTCTCGAACCGCGACCAGTAGGCGCTCACGTCGATGGCCGCCGCGAAGGCCGACGAGATCGAGAAAAACTGGCCCCCGGCGGCCTCCGAGCGCGTCGTGATGCGGCTCCCGTCGAGCCCGAGGTCGCCCTCGTCGGTCGCGAGGAGGGCCGTGGCCTGGAGCGTCGAGGTCGCGTCGAGGCGGGCGTGGAGCTTGCCGAAGGCGTCCGAGAACCGGTACGGCAGGGCGATCCCGAGCGCGTCGCCCGACGCCTCCACGACCGACTGGCGCGCCGAGGCCAGCAGCGACACGTCGCCGGGCACGACGGGCACCTCGAGCTCGGCCCCCACGAGCACGGGCGAGGCCGTGACGGCGCCGCCCACGCGCCGCTTGTGGCCCGTCCGCCCCGCGCCCGCACCCGCCGGCCCGCTCCGCCCCCCCGCCCGGGCCGGCCCAACCCCGGCGGGTGCGGCGGCGGCGCGGGCGGCGCCGGCCGGCGCG
>JAAXJP010000449.1 GCA_012269805.1 Rubrivirga sp. | reverse complement strand
GGCTCAGGGGATCGATGAAGTTGTGCGCGGGAACGCCCCGGAGGGACGATTTTCGGAGCCCAAACGTATGTTCAGAGCCCGACGCGGGGCCCGGATTTCGTCGCGCCCGGAGTCGGCTCACCCTCCCCGAACGTGACTCTGCGTCGTCTCCTGTTCGCGCTGGCCGCCGTGTCGGTCGGCGTGCTCCTCGGCCTCCCGGTCGTCCGGCTCCTCCAGCCGGACCCCCAGCCCGTGCCTCAGCAGGCGCCCGCGCCGTCGGCGCCGGCGCGCGTCGAGACGGTCCAGATCGGGGCCGACGGCCCGCCGCCGGCCGCCGCGATCGGGACGCCGGACCTCGCCGCCCTCAGCCAGCAGACCCAGGCCGTCGCGCGCGCCGTCGACCGGGCCGTCGTGTACATCGAGGTCGAGCTCGGGCCCGGCTACGCCCGCGGGCAGACCGAGGCGGGCAGCGGCATCATCATCTCCGACGCCGGCTACGTCCTCACGAACGCCCACGTCGTGGCCCGCGCCAGCGAGGCCCTCGTGATCCTCCCGTCCGACAAGCGCGAGTACCGGGCCGAGGTCGTCGGCCGCGACCCGACGACGGACATCGCCGTCCTCCGCCTGTTCGAGGTCGGCGTCGACGACGAGGAGCCGCTCCCCGTCGCCTCGCTCGGCGACTCCGACGCGCTCGAGGTCGGGGAGTACGTCCTCGCCGTCGGGAGCCCGTACCGCCTCATGAACTCGGTCACCTCCGGCATCGTGGCGGCGCTGGGGCGGGGGGGGCTCAACGCGATCCCCAACGAGTTCGCCATCGAGGACTTTATCCAGACCGACGCCGCCATCAACCCGGGCAACTCGGGCGGGGCGCTCGTGAACCTCCAGGGCCAGGTCGTGGGCGTCGTGACGGCCAACGCGTCCGACAACGGCTACGCGGCGGGCTACGGGTTCGCCGTCCCGATCAACCTGGCCCGCGTCGTGGCCGAGAGCCTCATCCGCTACGGCGAGGTCCGGCGCGGCTACCTCGGCGTCGAGGTGTTCCCCGTCGACCGAGCCGACGCGCGCGAGGCCGGGATGCGGGACGTCCGCGGCGTCCTCGTCACGCGCGTGGTGTCGGGGGGGCCCGCGGCGCAGGCCGGCGTCCGCCCCGGCGACGTGCTCCTCGAGGTCGGCGGACGGGCCGTCGACGCGACGAACCAGTTCCAGAGCCGGCTCGCAATGCACAGCCCCGGCGAGCCGGTCGAGCTGACGGTCTGGCGCGGCGGCGAGGCCCGCGCCCTCGAGGCCACGCTGTCCGACCCGGGCGACCCGTCGCTCGAGGACTGGTTCGCGGGCCCGACGACGCCGTCGCCACCCCAGGTCGGCCCACAGGAGGAGGAGGTCGCGCGGACGGAGGCGCCGGACTGGGGCGTCCGCTTCCGGGACCTCACGCGGACCGAGCGCCGCCGGTTCGAAGGCGGCGCCTACATCGAGTCGATCGAGCCCGGCAGCGCGGCCGAGCTCGACGGCCTCCCACGCGGGACGGTCGTGGTGGCCGTCGAGGACCGGGCCGTCGCGACGGCCGAGGACGCCCGCGTCGCGCTCGCCCGCCTCGCCCGCCAGGACCGCCCGGCGCTCCTCCGCGTCCGCCGCCCCGACGGCCGGACGGCGTTCTACGACCTGGCGTCCCCGTTCGTGGACTGACCGGGGCCGGCCTCGGCACCGAGGCCGGCACACCCGGGGTGTGCGTGGCGATCTTGCCCCACCCCCCGGTCCACCCATGATCCGCTACCTGACCGCAGGAGAGTCCCACGGCGAGGCCCTCGTCGGCATCGTCGAGGGGATGCCGGCCGGCGTCCCCGTCACGCCCGCCAACCTCGACGAGCACCTCAGCCGCCGCTGGCTCGGCTACGGCCGCGGGGGACGTGCGAAGGTCGAGCGAGACCAGGTCAAGGTGTTGGGCGGCATCCGGTTCTCGCACACGATGGGGAGCCCCATCGCGCTCCTCCTCCCGAACGCGGCCTACGAGAAGGACCGGACCGGCTGGCCCGAGAAGATGGCCGTGACCGGAGACGGCGAGGGGATCGAGCGGATCACGCTCCCGCGGCCCGGCCACGCCGACCTCGTCGGCGCGCAGAAGTACGGGTTCGACCGACCGCCGCACGGGCCCGACGTCCGCCCCGTAATCGACCGGTCGTCGGCGCGGGAGACGGCGATGCGGGTGGCGTGCTGCTCCGTCGCGCGGCAGATGCTGCGTGCGCTCGGGATCGAGGTCGGGAGCCACGTCGTCCGCCTCGGGGAGGTCGGCCTCGACGACCCGGCGGACTGGGCCGAGGACCGGGACGCGCTCTTGGCCGAGGGCGGCGCGCGGGCGCTCTACGAGAAGGCCGACCAGTCCGAGGTCCGGATGCTGAGCGACGAGCTCTCGGAGCGGACCATCGAGCACATCAAGGCGACGAAGAAGGCCGGCGACACGCTCGGCGGCGTCTACGAGGTCGTCGCGACGGGCGTCCCGGTCGGGCTGGGCAGCTACGCCCAGGGCGACCGCCGGCTCGACGGCCGGCTCGCGCAGGCGATCCTCTCGATCCAGGCCCAGAAGGCCGTCGAGGTCGGCGACGGGTGGAGGGCCGGGCGGCGACCTGGCTCCGAGGTCCACGACCCGATCACGCGCGACGACACCGACGGCGTGGCCCGCTGGGGCCGCGAGAGCAACCACGCCGGCGGCGTCGAGGGCGGCATCTCGAACGGCCAGCCGCTCGTCGTCCGCGGCACGATGAAGCCGATCCCGACGCTCATCAAGCCGCTCGGCACGGCCGACCTCGTGACGGGCGCGGCCCAGCCGACGCGCTACGAGCGCTCCGACGTCACGAGCGTGCCCGCGGCGAGCACCGTCGCCGAGGCGACCGTCGCGTGGGAGATCGCCGTGGCCCTCCTCGAGCGCTACGGCGGCGACACGTTCGAGGCCGTCCGCGAGCGCATCGAGGCGGACCGGGAGCGCGGGCTCTAGGCCGTCGGCCCACGGCACCGGGCCGCCCCCCGGGCGGACCTTCTCGGGAACCGGGGGGTCTAAGGTTGGCCCCACTGACGTGCGCCGGACAGACCTCGTCCGCTCCGATGCGTCGGACGTGGCGGGCGTGCCCCGCCTCCTCCTCGACG
>JAAXJP010000615.1 GCA_012269805.1 Rubrivirga sp. | reverse complement strand
GCGGCCCCGCGGCGGTCGCGAGCGGCGGGCCAAGCGTGAGGAACGGTCGGGCGTCGAGGTAGACGTCGGCCGTGACGCCCTCGACCTGGCGGAGGCCGGGGAGCGACGTGAACGGGCCCGCCTCGGCGCGCCGGCGGACGACGGCGGCGGCGAGGAGCGGCCCGAGCGCTGGAACCTGCGCGAGCTCCTCAGCCGTCGCCGTGTTGACGTCGAGCGGGTCTTCGCGGAGCGACGCCAGCAGCTCGAGGAGCTCGGTCGGGTCGCCCGCGAGGTCGTCCTCCACGAGCGCCTCGAAGCGCGCCTCCGTGTCGAGCTCGGTGTCGGCCGAGTCCGCCGGCACCTGCGCCGAGGCCGAGAGGGCGAGGAGGAGGGCCGCGGCCAACAGGACGGAGCGGTGACGCATCGTCATCCCCTCCTCACAGCCCGATCTCGAGGCCGACGGCGGGCGTGATCCCGAGCGTCTCATGCGACTCGACGGCGAGGTCGGCGCGGAGGGCGCCGGCGCGGACGCCGAGGCCGGCCGTGAACCGGACGGGCGCCGTCGAGACGCCAGCCCGGAGCGCGAGCGCCTCGACCGGCACCACCTCGGCGCCGGCGCGGACCGACAGGCCGAAGTCGAGGTCCTGGTCGGCGTCGAGCACGAGCGTCGCGCGGTCCGAGGGCGCGTAGGCCACACCGACCGTCACGCCGGGGACCGTCGAGGCCGAGCGCCGGAGGTCGGCCGTGTCGTCGAGCCCGAGGCCGAGGAGGTTCCGGGCGGCGAGGCCGGCCCGGAGGCCCGGCAGCACGTCGCCCTGCACGCCGGCGTGGACGAGGAGCGCCGTGTGGTTGTCGTAGCCCTCCGTCGAGGCCGTCTCGACGCCGACCGCCAGCCCGACGTCGAGCCGGCGCGTGACGCTGAGCGGGAGCGGGCGCCCGGCGCCGACGAGGACGCGGGTCTCGCGGCGCTCCGAGAACCCGTACGTCCGCGCGTGGACGGCGACGGTCGCGAGCGACGTGGGGAGGGCGGCCGAGAGCGCGCCGAGGCGGAGCTCGCTGAGGCCGAACGCCTGGCTCGCCTGGAGCGCCGCGCGCGTCTGGTCGAGGCCGGCCCAGGCCGCCGGGTTCGCATGGCCCCACGCTTCGCCGCCGAGCGCGGCTCCGGCCCGCCCGAGCGCGAGGACGCGGGCGCCGCCCTCGGCCAGCTGGGCGTTCGCAGCCGGCGCGGCCCACACCGTGGCGGCGGCCAAGAGGAGAGCGAGGCGGGGGAGGGGGCGCATAATTGCCGTCTGTCGTCGTTCGGACGGGCGACGGGGCCCCGTAGCTTGGGCCCGAGCCCGAAACATACAGGTCCTCCCCTCCACGACCTCCGACGTGCGCCGACTCGCTCTCCTGCTCGCCCTCGCCGCGACGGCCCTCGCCCCGGCCCGCGCCCAGGAGCTCAACTGCCAGATCACCCTCAACCGGGACGCCATCACGGGGACGGAGTTCGACTTCCTCGACGAGTTCCGGCAAGAGGTCTTCCGCTACATCAACAACCGGGCGTGGACCGACGACGTGTTTCGGCCGGAGGAGCGGATCGACTGCCAGATCCAGCTCACGTTTACGGCCGCCCTCTCGCAGACGTCGTTTACGGCGCAGCTCGTGGTCCAGGCCAGCCGGCCCATCTATGGGACCGCGCAGCGGACGACGACCATGCGGGTGGCCGACAATACGTGGGAGTTCACCTACGCCCGCGGCCAGAGCCTCATCTACGACCCCAACCGGTTCAACCCGCTCACGTCGGTCCTCGACTACTACGCCAACCTCATCCTCGGCTACGACTACGACACGTTCTCCCCCCTCGGGGGGACGCGGTTCTTCGAGCGCGCCCTCCGTATCGCCGAGCTCTCCCGGACGACGTCCGCTGGGGCCCCGGGTGAGGGGTGGTTCGGCCAGGGGGTCGAGGACCGCGCTCGGTTCACGCTCGCCAACGAGCTGCTGGACCCCGTCTTTCAGCCGGTCCGCCAGGCCCAGTACGACTACCACTTCGTCGTGCTCGACCACTTCATCGTGCGCCACGAGCAGGCGTGGGACGACGCCATCGCGACGCTCACGGCGCTCCACGAGCTCTACCTCCAGAACAACCGGCGCCGGTTCGTGACGGACGTGTTCTTCGGGGCGAAGTACCAGGAGTTCGCGGCGCTGCTGGCCGACGCCCCGCAGCGGAACCAGGCCTACGCGCTCCTCTCGGAGATGGACTCGGCGCACCTCGGGACGTACGACAGCCTCGTCAACTCGCGGTGACGCGGTTGGGCATCCATACGGCCCGCGCTTAACGTCGGCACGGTTGTGAAGGGGCGGAGGACGACCCTGCGCTCACGACCATGACCGCGTCCCGCTCCCCGTACGACGTCCTCGGCCTGCCGGCGAGCGCCACGCCCGACGACGTCCGCAAGGCGTTCCGTCGGCTGGCCCTGCGCTACCACCCGGACCGCAACCCGGACAACCCCGCTGCGGCGGAGGCCTTCCTGACGGTGAAGGAAGCGTTCGAGCACCTCCAGGCCGAGGACTCCGACGCGGGCATCGACGCCGAGCGCGTCGTGGCCGAGATGGAGCAGGCGGCGGCGGAGGCCGAGCGGCGTCGCGGCCGCTCGGGCGGGGCGGGACGCGCGTGGCAACAGGTCCACGTGCCGCTGGCGAGGCCCTCGGCCGACCGGTTCCGCGAGGGGGTCGCGAGCCCGCAGGCGCTGTCCGGCCTCGGCATCGGGGTCGTCGTGTCGCTCGGGACGGTCCTCGGAGGGTTGGCTCCCGTCTGGATCGGCGTCGGGGCGGGCCTCTTGCTCGGAGGGGCGCTCGTCGCGCACGCCGTCAGTCTCGTCGACGAGGGGCCGTGGGCCGTCGAGACGCACTGGCAAGGCCTCCGCGACCTCCGCTGGGACGTCCTCGTGAGCTGGAGCGAGATCCGCGACGTCCTCGAGGCCGACGGCGCGCTCGACCTCGCGCTCACGCCGGCGGCGTCGCGGCGCCTCGCCCGGCTCGTGTCGGCGGAGGCGCTCCCGCAGCCCGACCGCTACCGGCTCCCGCTGCGCGACCCCGCCCGCCTCGGCGCCATCGTCCGAGCCCAGCTGGGGTAGGACCGGGGGCTGGGGTAGGAC
>JAAXJP010000039.1 GCA_012269805.1 Rubrivirga sp. | reverse complement strand
CGGCAGCGCGACCCGGTGCTCGCCGGCCCCGAGGCCGACCCGCTGGCGGGCGACGGCCCGGCCCAGCGCGTCGTGGACCGTGAGCTCGACCTCGGCCGACGCGTCGAGGCCGAACGCGAGCGTCGCCGGCCCGGCCGTCGGGTTGGGGAAGACGGCGAGGCGGGCGCGGTCGCCGGGGGCGGCCCCGGCGGAGGTCGCCTCGCGGGAGAACCCGAGCACCGTGCCGTTGTCGCCGAAGACCCACCCCTCGTCCGCCGAGGCGAAGTAGATGTCCGAGGCGGAGCCGCCGTACGGGTAGGCGGCCACGGCCGACCACGTCGCGCCGCCGTCGGTGGTGTGGATGAGAAAGCCGAAGCCGCCGGCCCACCCCGTCTGCTCGTCGAGGAAGAACAGGCTGCTCAAGAAGATCGTCTCGGGGGGCACCGACTGGATCGTCCACGTCGCGCCGCCGTCCGTCGTGCCGAGGATGTTGCCGGGGAAGGCGATGTAGGCGAACCCGGTCGTGGCCGTCAGGAAGTGCACGCCGCCGATGTCGTTCAGGACGCCGCTGTCCTGGGCCGACCACGTGGTGCCGCCGTCGGCCGTCGCGAGGATCGTCCCCTCCGCCCCGACGGCCCAGCCGCGATCGCCATCGACGAAGTGGACGCCGTAGAGGTCGACCGCCACGCCGGACTCCTGGGGGGTCCAGGTCGCGCCCCCGTCGGTCGTCGCGACGACGGTCCCGCCGTTCCCCACGGCGACGGCCGCGGTGGCAGAGAGGGCGGCGACGCCGAGGAGGTTGTCGGCGACGCCGCTCGCCTGGGTCGTCCACGTGTCGCCGCCGTCGCCCGTCGCCCGGATGGCGCCGCCGTTCCCGACGGCCCAGCCGCGCCCGCCGTCGGCCACGTCGACGGAGTGGAACAGCGCGGAGGGGTCCGAGAACGCCACGTCGAACGACTCCCACCCGTCCTCCGTGCGGAGCACGTCGCCCGAGGACGTTACGGCCAGCGCCTCGGCGTCCGAGAAGAACGCCGCGTTCTGGATCGACTCGCGGTAGCCCGTCAGGAGGTTGTCGAAGGTGTCTCCGCCGTCCGTGGACCGGAGGAGGGCGTCGTACTCGAGCACGAAGCCGGTCCCGCCGGGCTCGAGGAGGAGGCCGTAGTCGCGGGAGCGGCCGACGCCGTCGCAGGTGGGCGTCCAGGTGGCCCCTCCGTCGGACGTCCGGTAGAGGCACCCGAACGAGGTCGCCCAGCCGGTCTGGGCGTCGGCGAACCCGACCTCGGTCAGGTAGCCCCGGGCCTCGTTCGTGGAGTCGGCCGAGCCGAGCTGGCGGGCCCACGTCCGGCCGCCGTCGGTCGTCGCGGCGATGGTCTGGTTCGGCCCGACGATCCAGCCGCGGTCGGGGTCGAGGAAGAACGCGCCCTCCGTGACGGTCGTCGACAGGGCCGCGGCCGGGACGTGAGTCGAGTCCCACGTCGCGCCGCCGTCGCTCGTGCGGTAGACGGTCTCCGTGTAGTCGACGGCGACGGCCGTCTGGGCGTCGAAGGCCCGGATGTAGAACCCGCCCACGGAGCCGGCGACGTCGCGGCGGGGGTAGCTGACCTCGGCCCACGTCTGGCCGCCGTCGGTGGTGCGGAGGACGAGGTGGTCCGAGAAGCTCGCGCGGCCGATGGCCCAGGCGCTCTGGGCATCGGTCGCGCTGATGTCGACGAGGGCGAAACGGTCGCTCTCGTACTGGAGCGTCCACGACTGGCCCGCGTCGTCGGTGCGGAAGATCTTCCCGTCGCCGGTCGCGACCCACCCGACGGTCGGATCGGCGAAGGCGAGGTAGGCGTCGCCCGTCGACTCGAACCGGCCGCCGAGGGCGAGGTCGTCCTCCCCGCTCAGCACGACGAACGTGCCGGAGTCGCCGGCGAGGTAGTACGTGCCGTCCCCGACGGCCTGGATGTCCGAGAACGAGTTCCCCGTGGGCGTGGGGCTGAGGAACTCCCACGTCTGGGCGTGGGCGCCGCTCGCGGCGAAGACGAGGGCGAGCAGGAGGAGCAAGCGGGTCATGGGACCAGGGTGAGGGTGCAGGAAGGCGTCGGTCGGGAAGCCCGCGGGTCAGCGGGCGACGGTGAGCGTGGAGAAGAGCCGCGCCGGCCCGGCCGAGACGGCGTAGACGTAGGCGCCCGGCGCGAGCCCGCCGAGGTCGAGCGCGTGCGTGTGCGCGCCGACGGCGCGCCCGCCGAGGTCGGCGCTGCGGACGAGCCGGCCCGCCGCGTCGAAGACCTCCACGCGGACGTCGGCCGGCGCCGCGAGCTCGAAGGCGAGGGTCGCCGCGCTGCGGGCCGGGTTGGGGTAGGCCGCCCGCAGCGTGAGATCCATCGAGACCAGCGCGGGCCCGTCCTCCCCGGCCGTCGCGCCCTCCAGCTCCACGATGGGGAACAGCGCGAGGTGCGTCGCGATGGGCGTGAAGTTCTGCGTGTACAGGTCGGCCCAGTCGCGGACGCCGTGGTTGTGGAGCCGGACCACGTTGCGGCCGAACGCGCCGAGGTCGCCGGCCTCGCGCGAGCCGTCGGGCCCGGCGAGGACCGCGATCTCGTCGCCATCGTAGCCGCCGTGGGCGTAGTCGCCGACGTTGAACGTGACGAAGAACGAGTCGGCCACGGCGACCGGCGTGTTGAACCGCGCGATCATCGGGCCGCCCGAGAGGTCGAGGTCGCCGTAGAACAGCTGCTTCTTGCCGAGCAGGGCGTCCGGGAGGCCGTTCGCGCCGACCCGGTAGGCGTTGAACTCGGCGATGTGGTTCTCGTGGGCGACGGCGCCCGTGAGGTGGGCGACGACCCCGACGAGTCGGCCCGTGCCCTCGATCCGGTACCGCTCGCCGTACTCCTCGGTCCGCTGGCTGTTGTGGCCGAGGACGTAGCCGGAGCGCGGCGCGGCGTACTCGTGGGCGACGAGGTCCGTGCCCGGCGGGAGGTGGCGGAGCGTGTCGGGGGCGGTCTGGGCGAGGGCTGCCGGGGCGGCCAGCGCGAGGAGGGCGAGGAGGCGGAGCATGATGGGAATCGGTCGGAGGGTCAGAGGGGGTCGGGGGGCCCCGGGAGGCCAACCCCCCGCCCCCGGGGGCGAGGCGGGGCCGCGGGCCACCAGGGGGA
>JAAXJP010000163.1 GCA_012269805.1 Rubrivirga sp. | reverse complement strand
GCGCTGGGGGGACGACGGGGGCGTCGCGACCGGGGCGCTCGTCGGTCAGCTCCGCGTGCGGGACCGCTCGGGGCGGGCGGCCAAGAGTAGGAGCGCGAGGAGAGCCGCCGGCACTGCGAGCTGGAGCGCGAGGACCATGACGTGCGGCGGCTGGTGAATGGGGACAGGTGGACATTCGTAAAGACGCCCCTCGGGTTGCGGGGCGCCGACGAAACCGCTCCAGTCGTCACGGGCGCCCGGCGAACGGGCCGTCGGGAGCGGTCAGTCGTTAGGGGTAGCCGCAACAATGGTGCCGCTGGTAACCTCCGGCTCCGCCGATTCCCCCACGCCCATGCCCCGTCACATCGCCGAGCCCGCTCGGATTCCCGCCCCTGGAGACAAGACGATCGAGGAGCACGTGGGTCGCGTGAGCACCGAGACGGCCAGCCTCTCCGTCGCCCACATGGTTGCGCCGGCGGGGTGGGACGAGCCGGCCCAGCGGCCCGACTTCGACGAGGTCACGATCGTGGTCCGTGGGACAATGCGGGTCGAGCACGACGGGGGGCACCTCGACGTCGGGCCCGGCGAGACCGTGCTCTGCGAGGCGGGCGAGCGGATCCGCTACCTCAACCCCTCGGACACCGACGCGTGCGAATACTGGGCCGTCTGCGCACCGGCCTTCTCGCCCGGCGCCGTCCATCGCGAAGCGTAGGACTCGACCGGCACCGAGGGCCGTCGGGCACTCGGCCCCGTCCCGCCCCGTTGGGCTGCCGATGGCCGCCGACTTCTACGCCCACCTCCCGCCCGTCGAGCAGTTCGAGCAGCTCGTCGAGGACGCGGCTTACACGCCGCTCCCCGCGGACTGGGCGGTGGTCCTGACCGACGTGGTCGGGTCGACCGAGGCGGTCCGAGCCGGTCGGTACCGCGAGGTCAACTACGTCGGCGCGGCCTCGATCGCGGCCGTCCTCAACGCGTCCGGGCGGGCGGACCTCCCGTACGTGTTCGGCGGCGACGGGGCGACCCTCGTGGTCCCGCCCGAGCACCTCGACGCCGGCCTCCGCGCCCTCGCCGCGTTGCAGGAGCACGCGCGCGACCGCCTCGGCCTCGGGCTCCGCGTCGGGACAGTGCCTCTCGAGGCCGTCCGGGCGGCCGGGCACGAGGTGGCCGTCGCCCGCTACCGAGCGTCGGAGAACTACGCGCAGGCGCTCTTTCGCGGGACCGGCCTCGGGTGGGCCGAGGACCAAGTCAAGGACCCCGCGACGGCCGAGCGGTGGGCCAGCCGTGCCCTGCCTCTCGACGCCGACGGCGACCCGTACGACGGCTTGGAGTGCCGTTGGCAGGATGTCCGGAGTCCGCGAGGGGAGACGGTCTCGCTCCTCATCGAGGCGGTCGGGGACGACCGCGACACGACGTACCGCGAGGTGCTCCACCTGATCGGCGAGGTCTACGGCGACGACTCGGCACATCCCGTCGCGCTCGACCGGCTCCGGCTGGCGGCGACGCCGGCCAAGTTCGGCCCCGAGGTCCGGCTCCGGCACCCCGACCGGCCCTTGCGGCAGCGGGCGACGCTGTGGGCACTCAACGTGATCGGCCGCGTGCTCATCCGGCTCGGCATCGAGACGTCGGAGACCGATTGGGAGCGCTATCCCAGGCTGTTCCGCGCGGCCACCGACTACCGGAAGTTCGACGGCGTCCTCCGGATGGTGCTCGCGGGCGGGGCGGACGAGCGCGCGCGGCTCGAATCCGCTCTCGAACGACTCTTCCAGGACGGCCGGCTGGCGTACGGCCTCCACGTTTCGGACCGGGCCGTCCTGACGTGCCTCGTCTACCGACGGATGGGCCAGCAGGTCCATTTCGTCGACGGCGCGGGCGGCGGCTACACGAACGCGGCCGTGGGCTTCAAGCGGCGCCGGAGGGCTCTCGCGGGCTGAGCCCCACCGCCTCGGCACCGAGGCGGACGTCTTGACTCGGGGCGGGGGAGGGCCGATACCCGGTGGGCTTCCCCCGACTTCCCATGGTCCTCACCGAGACCGCCCCGCTCGGCCGGCCGGCCGAGTCGCCCGAGGCGACGCTTGCTCGGCTCCGTCGCCTCCTCGACGTCAGCGTCGCGCTGAACGCCCACGGCGACACGGCCCGGCTGCTCGACTACATCGCCCAGACGACGACCGACGTCCTCGACTGCGAGGCCGCCTCGATCCTCCTGTTCGACGAGGTCACGGGCGCGCTCCGGTTCGAGGCCGCGACGGGCGCGGCCGGCTCGACCCTCGTCGGGTCTGAGGTGCCGCTCCTCGACAGCCTCGCTGGCACCACGTTCCGCGAGAACCGGATCCTCCACGCCGCCGACGCCGACGCCGACGCCCGCCACCACAAGGCGATCGACGAGCGGACCGGCTTCGTCACGCGCTCGCTCGTCGGGGTGCCCATGCGGATCGACGGCGAGCCCGTCGGGGTGCTCCAGGCCCTCAACCCGCGCCGCGACGCGTTCGACCGGGCCGACGCCGAGGCGCTCCTCATCGTGGCCTCGCAGGCGGCCGTCGCCATCCGGAACGCCCGCCACGAGGCGGCGCTCCGCCGCGCCCACGACCGGCTCTCGGAGCTGGACCGGCTCAAGACCGACTTTATGGCGATCGCCTCTCACGAGCTCCGGACGCCCATTACGGCCGTCCAGGGCTTCGGGCAGATCCTCGCCGAGGAGGTCCGCGGCGACCTCCACAGCTTCGCCGAGGCCGTGGTCAAGGCCGGCGACCGGATGATGGACGTCGTCGAGACCATCGACGTGATGGCCGAGCTACGCGTCGGCACCGGCCTCCACCCCGGGGCGCTGACGTCGCTGGCGGCCATTCTCCGGGACGCCGCCGCCGAGTGGACGCCGCACGCCGAGGTCGCGCTCCCGCCCGGCCCGCTCCTCGTCGAGGGCGACGGCCGCCGGCTCCGGCTCGCGTTCCGGAACCTGCTCCGCAACGCCGTCCAGTTCTCGGACGCGGGCGGCCCCGTCCGCCTCGGCGCCGAGGTGGTCCACGGTGAGGTCCGCGTCGACGTCGCCGATGAGGGCCGCGGCCTCGATGCCCGTGACCTCGAGCGGGTCTTCGAGGCGTACGTCCAGGTCTCGGACCCCGACCACCGCGACCACGAGGGGCT
>JAAXJP010000061.1 GCA_012269805.1 Rubrivirga sp. | reverse complement strand
GCGAGCCGACTCCGGCTCTCGCGCTCGGCCCCGTTCCGAATCACGAGACAGAGCCCAGGGCGCTCGCGCGACGACCTCGAGACCATCCACGAACTCCCTGTCCTCGCGAGCACCGAGGTGCTCGTGGAGGACCTCGAGGCCGGCCAGGGTGTGACCACCCTGAACGGGCATCCGCCGACCGTCGTCGAGGTCGGGAGCGGGTCCGGGCTCGACACCGAGGACGACGAGAACGCGACCGCACTCCTCACCACGGCCTACATCGGGGCCTCGAACGGCGGCGTCCCCATGATCAACGCGGCCCTCCTGCCGAACGAACCACCGGCAGTCCTGACCCACTGGGCGCGGTGATTCCGGGGCCGCGCCCGTTCTGCATCGGCCCGCCTCGGCGCCGAGGCAGGGGGGCGCCGCGGCGAGCCGGTCGGCGCGGTCAAGCGGCGTCCAAGTTCTCCACACACCTTGCCCATGTCGGGCGCGGCCCGTGATCTTGGCGGCGGTCCCCCCTGCCCCGCCCGATGCCCGAGTTCTGCCACCTCCACTGCCACACGCAGTACTCGCTCCTCGACGGGGCCGCCCGGATCGACAAGCTGATCGGCCGCGCCGCCGAGCTCGGGCACCCGGCCGTCGCCATCACGGACCACGGGAATCTGTACGGCGTCCCGGAGTTCTACACGAAGGCGCAGAAGGCGGGCGTCCAGCCGATCGTGGGCTGCGAGTTCTACGTCACGCCGACTGGGATGGACGACAAGTCCGACCGGACGCGGTACCACCAGGTGCTGCTGGCGAAGAACCTCGAGGGCTACCAGAACCTCATCAAGCTCTCGTCGCTGAGCTACACCGACGGCTACTACTACAAGCCGCGGATCGACCGTGACACGCTCCGCGCCCACTCGGCGGGCCTCGTCGCGACGACGTGCTGCCTCCAGGGCGAGGTGCTCCAGACGATCCTCAAAAAGGGCGAGGCCGAGGCGCGGCAGGTCTTCGAGGAGTACCTCGACATCTTCGGCGACGACTACTACATCGAGGTCCAGGACCACGCGATCCCGGAGCAGCGGACCTGCAACGCGGTCCTCATGCGGTGGGCCGAGGAATACGGCGTGACGGCGATCGCCTCGAACGACGTCCACTACGTCCACCAGGCGGACGCCGAGGCGCAGGACGTCCTGCTCTGCCTCCAGACCGGCAAGGACCTCCACGACCCGAACCGGATGCGGTTCGAGAACGACCAGTTCTACCTCAAGTCGGCCGACGAGATGCGGACGGCGTTCGGGGCCGGGCTCCAGCAGGGCGTCTTTTCGTCCGCCGCGGCCGTCGACGCGGCGCTCGACGCGAGCCGCGAGATCGCCGACAAGTGCAAGCTGGAGATCCCGATGGGCGACCTCCTCATGCCGCACTTCCCGATCCCGGAGGCGTTCAACAACGACGCGGGCGCCTACCTCCGGCACCTGACGTACGAGGGCGCGCGGCGGCGGTGGCCCGAGATCACCGAGGAGATCCGCGAGCGGCTCGACCTCGAGCTCGGGGTCATCAACTCGATGGGGTTCGACGGGTACTTCCTCATCGTGCAGGACTTCACGACGGCGGCCCGCGACCTCGGCGTGAGCGTCGGGCCGGGGCGTGGGTCGGCGGCGGGGTCGGCGGTGGCGTACTGCCTCGGGATCACGAACATCGACCCGCTCCACTACGACCTCCTCTTCGAGCGTTTCCTCAACCCCGAGCGCGTGTCGATGCCGGACATCGACATCGACTTCGACGACCGCGGGCGGGGCAAGGTGATCGACTACGTGGTCGAGAAGTACGGGCGCGAGTCGGTCTGCCAGATCGTGACGTTCGGGACGATGGGCTCGAAGTCGGTGATCCGGGACGTGTCGCGCGTGTTGGGCGTGCCGCTGCCCGAGGCGGACCGGATCGCGAAGCTGATCCCGGACGGCGTCAAGGTGTCGCTCGACCAGGCCAAGGACGAGGTCAAGGAGTTCGCGTCGCTCTACTCGCACGACGACGCCAACATCCGCAAGCTGATGCACTACGCGACGGTCCTCGAGGGGAGCGCGCGGCACACGGGCGTCCACGCGGCCGGCGTCATCATCGCGCCGGGCGACGTGAGCCAGTACGTCCCGGTCGCCATCCAGAAGGGCAAGGGCGGCGACGGCGACGCGGTCGTGACCCAGTACGACGGGAAGTACATCGAGGACTTCGGCCTCCTCAAGATGGACTTCCTGGGGCTGAAGACGCTGACGATCCTCGACGACGCGCTCGCGCTCATCAAGGAGAACCACGGCGTCGAGATCGACCTCGACGCGGTCCCGCTCGACGACCCCGACACCTACAAGCTGTTCCAGAAGGGCGACACGGTCGCCATCTTCCAGTTCGAGTCGTCGGGCATGCGCGAGTGGATGCGCAAGCTGAAGCCGACGTCGCTCGACGACCTCATCGCGATGAACGCGCTCTACCGGCCGGGGCCGATGGACCTCATCCCGACCTACATCGCGCGGAAGCACGGCCAGGAGCCGGTCGAGTACCCGCACGAGATGCTGGCCGGCATCCTGGAGCCGACCTACGGCATCCCGGTCTACCAGGAGCAGGTCATGCAGATGGCCCAGGTCATGGGCGGCTACACGCTCGGCGGCGCCGACCTCCTCCGCCGCGCGATGGGCAAGAAGAAGATGGAGGAGATGGTCAAGCACCGGGCCATCTTCGCGGAGGGCGCCGCCAAAAAGGGCGTCGACGAGAAGAAGGCCAACGAGGTCTTCGACATGATGGAGAAGTTCGCGGGGTACGGCTTTAACAAGTCGCACTCGGCGGCCTACTCGGTCGTGGCCTACCACACGGCCTACCTCAAGGCGCACTACCCGGCCGAGTTCATGGCGGCCGTGCTGACGACGGAGATGGCGTCGTCGGACAAGCTGGCGATCGCGCTCGACGCGACGCGGATGGCGGGCATCGAGATCCTGCCGCCGTGCGTGAACCGGAGCCAGGCCCACTTCACGGTCGAGCACGGGCGCGTCCGGTTCGGTCTGGCGGCCATCAAGGGCGTCGGGCACGGGGCCATCGCCGCGAGCGTGGAGGCGCTCGACACGCACGGCGGGGCGTTCGACGACCTGTTCCACCTCGCCAAGGACCTCGA
>JAAXJP010000426.1 GCA_012269805.1 Rubrivirga sp. | reverse complement strand
GACGCCTCGGTGTCGTGCTCGTCGAGGTACTGGACCGTCACCGCGTCGTCGTCGACGGGCCCGTCGTCGCCGCGGAGGAAGGCGCGGAAACGCCGGTCGATCTCCTGGATCGCCGCGTCGGGCTCGAGGCCGGCGCACGCGGGTCCGATCACGAGCGCGCGGTGCGAGGCGAGCGCCGTCATGACGGCGGCCGAGAAGCTGGTCTGTGCCGCGCTCTCTGAATCGGCCGCGACGGCGGCCGAGGCGGGCGGCCCCATCACGGCCCGGTCGGTCCGGAGCGGCCCCGAGAACCCGAGGACGCCGGCCCGCGCGAGGTCGGCCAGCACGCTGTCGCCAAACGTCGCCGCGAGCGGCATCGCGCCCATCCGCGTATTCCGGACCGGAAGGTCGCCGACCGCCTGCCCGGCCGCGGCGGTCGGCCAGCCGCGCGCCTTGTGGGCCTCGGCCATCGCCAGCCCTACGAGGAGCGCGCCGCCGCCCCACAGTCTCTCGCCGCCCGAGACGCCGTGGGCCTTGTCCGGGTGCTCGTCGCCGTAGGCGTGGCGGAGAAGGAACGGCGGGACGGCGAGCGTGAGGAACGCCGCGTCGGGCCGCCCGCGGAGCGTCCGGAACGTGGCGTACTCGGGCTGTTGGAGGAGCGCCGTGGCCGGCGGGAGCTTCGAAAAATCCGTCGGCGCGTCGAGACCGAAAAAGGCCGGCGCCGCGCTCACGACGACGGGCACCTGGAGGCTCGCGCCGGAGGCCGCGAGGTCGCCCAGCGCCGCGAGGTCGGCCGAGGTCGCCTCGACGGCGTGATCGAGCAGGACGGCCGCGAGCGGCGTTTTCTCGGAGCCGCTCTCGTACTCGGGCAGGAGCACCTGGAAGTGAACCGCTTCGGCGAGCGCGCTCTTGGGCGCCGCCAGCACGGAGAGTCGCGCGCCGTCGCGGAAGGCCATCCGCTTGACGAGCATCCGCAGGCCGCGCCACGCGGCCTCAGCCCGGCGGACGTCCTCGTGCTCGACGACCGCGGCCAGCGTCCGCCGCAGGCGGCCGGCGAGGTCGTCCGAGACGCGCTGGGCGGCAGCCCGGTCCACGTCACCCTCCGGCTCGGAGGCCGCGTCGACGAGGGCGCCGAGCGCGGAGCTTTTGGGTGGCGCCGAGGCGTCGTCGCCGTCGAGGGCGACCATGCCGAACAGGGCGTCGAGGCTGCCATCGTCGTCGCTCGGCCGGGGGGCGGAGTCGCCTGAGCGGGCCGCCACCGCGGAGGCGAGCGCGTCGGCGCCCGCGACGCCGGTCGCGCGGAGCGCCTCGCGGAGGCTGTCGAGCGACCCACCGGGGGCGTCCGCCAGCGCGGACTGGGCGGCCGCCGCGGCCTTCAGCGCCGGGACGCGCTCGGCGATTCCGGCCGGCGTGAAGGCGTCGAGCGCGTCGGCCGTCCACTCCACCTCGGTCCGCTCCCCGTCGAGGCCGGGGACGCTGATGGTCAGCGTCGGACCGTGCTCGGCCATCCGCTCGGCGAACGTGTTCGCGTCGACGTCCCAGATGCGGTCGCCGGCCTGCCAGTCGGGCGCGGGCGCCTGCGGGTCGAGGTCGGCGACGAAGACGAGCCGGTATGCGCCGCCGCGCTCGCGGACGGCCGCGCCGGAGGTCGGCGCCTCGGCCGTCGTGCGGTCCGGGTCGGACGTGATCGGGAAGCCGCCGGACGGGGACTCGGGCATGGGGGAACGGGGACCGGGGCCGCCCCGGACGTGGAGCGGCCGACTGTCCCTATACACCGGAAACGTGCGCCCCCATCGTCACGGTCGGCGGCCGAGCGGTCTAGCTCGCGTAGTGCCCCGCGACGTACCACCGGCCGGGCACGGCCTTCGCCCCCTCCGCCCACTCGGCCATCGCGTCGAGCGCCGCCCGCTGGCGATCGACCTCCCACGTCGGATCGAACGGGATCGGCATCCGGTAGCGAACCGCCAGTTCGTCGGCGATCCACCGTCGGAGCCGGTGCGGCACGAACGGCGCGGCGAGCGACGCGACCTGCGCCGCCGGTCCCGAGGGCCGCCCGAGACGGAACCGATCGGCCTCGGCGAAGCGCCCCTCGTTCTCGTCCCACCACGCCCGCCAGCGCTCGGCGTCGACGCTGGGGAGCACGATCGTCGTCCCACGCGGGGGCTCGTCGGGCGACGTGAGCGGCTCGCCGCGTTCGAGGCGCTCCCGTTCGTCCTCGAACAGCTCGTCGTCCTCGGGCACGTCCTCGACGAACGCGTCGTCGGTGAGGCCGGCGCCGGTGATCATGTCGAGCGCGCGGGCGGCCTCACCGACGGCGTCCGTCGCGAGCGCGTCGATGAGGGGCGGGACGGAGCGCGGGTCGCCGAGGAGCCCGAGCGTGTCGGCGGCGACGGCCGCGCTCGGGGGGTGGGCGAGCACCTGGTGGAGCCACGGCACGACGCCGCCGTGCCCGGCGAGCGCGAGCGCCGGGACGAGCGCGGGGTCGGTGCGGGCTTCCCGGAGGACGGCCGCCGGCGCCTCGGGTGCCCCGCTCCGCAGGAGTGCGACTGCGGCCTCCAGCCGGACCTCCGGGTCGTCGTCGTCGAGCATCGGACGGACCGTACCCTCGACGAGTCCGTCCGCCGTCCGCCCCAGCGCGCGGACGATCCGGGCGCGAAGCGACGGCGGCGCGCCCGGCAACGCATCCAGGAGCGCGTCGCGCCCGGGCACTTGGCGGTGGGCGACGAGGTCCGCGGCGAGGCGGAGCCAGCGGGGGTCGCCGAACCGGTCGGGGCGGAGGGCGCCGGCCTCCCACGCCTCGGGCAGCTCGGCCACGAGCGCGTCGCTCATCGCGTCGAGCGCCTCGTCGTCCTCGGGGTCGATCCCTTCCATCGCCACGCCGACGAGGTCGCTCCGGCCCTGGCGGCAGAACACGCGGAGCGCGGCGTGGAGCTCGCCCGCGTCACCCTCGAGCGCCTGCTGTCTGCAGACGGCGAGGGCCAGGTCACCGCCGAGCACGAGGGCGTCGAGGTGGGCCTCGAGGCGGGCCTGGTCGTCGCCGAGGTCGTGCCACGCGAGCTCTGGGTTCTCGCGGTCCGCCGGCCGCTGCTCCCAGAGCGCCGACGCCTCCTCGAGGTGCTCGAGGTACAGCCCCACACGAAAGCCC
>JAAXJP010000377.1 GCA_012269805.1 Rubrivirga sp. | reverse complement strand
CTTGGCGAGCCGCGGGAGGTGCCCGCCGCCGACGCCCTTGAGCTTCTCGAACAGCTCCCAGACCTCGCCCTTGAGCGCGTTCCACGACCCGCTGGCCGAGACCTTGGCGAGGTACTCGTGGAGCGCCCCGACGTTGGGGTCGATCGAGATCCGGTTGTCGTTGAGGACGACGAGGAGGTCGGAGTCGGTCGCCCCGGCGTTGTTGAGGCCCTCGAAGGCGAGCCCGCCCGTCATCGATCCGTCGCCGATCACGGCGACGACCTTCTGGTCGGTCCCCTTGAGGTCGCGGGCCTTCGCCATGCCGAGCGCGGCCGAGATCGACGTGCTCGCGTGGCCCACGCCGAACGTGTCGTACTCCGACTCGGACCGCTTCGGGAAGCCGCTCAGGCCGCCATACGTCCGGTTCGTGGGGAACGCGTCGCGGCGGCCGGTCAGGATCTTGTGGCCGTACGCCTGGTGCCCGACGTCCCACACGAGCTGGTCGGAGGGCGTGTCGTACGCCCAGTGGAGCGCGACCGTGAGCTCGACGACGCCGAGGCTGGCCCCGAAGTGGCCGCCGTGGACCGACACGATGTCGACGATGTAGTCCCGGAGCTCGTCGCACAGCTGGGGGAGCTGTTCGATGTCGAGCGCCCGGACGTCGGCCGGCGAGTCGATCTGGGCCAGCAGCGAGCCGGGCGTGTGGGTCGGGGCGTCCTGGGGCATGGGCGAGGCGCGAAACGGCGAAAGATACCGGGCGATCCCTCTCACCCTTCCTCGGCCGGTGGGGTTTCAGGAGCTTCCCGCGCGACCGGCGTCCTCTGACAGCCGTCCGGGCCGGTCCGGGCCTGCGGTTTCGCTCAGTTTCCGCCGCTCACGCGCAGCGTCTCCGCCTCGGTGACGACGACGCTGAGGCGGGCGTCGTGGGGCTCGGTCGGCACCGAGTCGACGAGCGCGTCGGCGAACACGACGCCGACACGGAGAGCGGGCGTCTCAGCGAGGAACGTGTCGTAGAACCCGCCCCCATAGCCGAGGCGGCTCCCGTCGCGCCCGACGGCGAGGGCCGGGACGAGGACGACGTCGATCGCACCCGGGGCGACGGGCGGGGCCGTCGGTGGCGGCTGCATCAGCCCCCACCGCCCTCGCGCGAGCGCGTGGACCCCGAGATACCGGCGGTGGACGAGGGCGCGGTCGCCCGCGACGAGGGGGAGCGCGACCACGGCCCCGCGCCGGCGGAGCGCCTCGGCGAGGGCGCGGAGGTCGACCTCGAACGGGAGCGGCCAGAACAGGTGGACCGTCTCGGCCGCCTCGACCTCAGGGAGGCTCCGCACGCGCTCCACGATCCGGCGGCTCGCCGCGGCGCGAGCTTTCTCCGGCATCGCCTCGCGGCGCGCGCGGAACCGCGCCCGCCACGCCGCCTTCTCCGTCGACACCGACTCCGCATCTTCCATGTCAGAGACCCGCCTCGACCGCTTCGACGCCTACCGCGCCAAGATGAACGCCCGCATCCTGGACGAGGGCGACCACCTCGGGGTCAAGCGGTTTTTCAACCTCGACACCGCGGCCTACCGCGACGGCGCACTCGACGGCCGGACGAAGGAGCTCCTCGGGCTCGTCGCGAGCGCCGTCCTCCGCTGCAACGACTGCATCGACTACCACCTCGAGCAGTGCGCCGAGGCGGGCTTCTCCGACGACGAGCTGATGGACGCGCTCAACGTTGCGCTCGTCGTCGGCGGGAGCATCGTGATCCCGCACCTCCGCCACGCGGTCGAGACCATCGACCTGATCCGAGACCGGGAGGCGGGCTAGCGCCTCCACTGCGCGGCGCGGCCCCGTCATCGTCGGTGCGCGAACAGCCACTCCATCAGCTCCGTGCCGGCGAGGAGGCGCGGCGGCACGGCGTGCCACAGACCGTCGACGGCCCAGAAGCGGACGTCCGCGTCGGGCTCGCGCCGGAGGCGCTCGACCATCGCGCGGTCCGGTCCCAGGGGGTTGGCCGTGTCGTCCGTGCCGTGGACGACCCACAGCGGCGTCCGCGCGATCCGGCCCGCCTCGGTGGGCGCCGGGGGGACACCGGCGATCGGGACCGCCGCCGCGAACAGGTCGGGGCGGAGCACCAGCGCGTTCCATGTGGTCGAGGCGCCCATCGAGAAGCCGACCGCGTAGATCCGCGACGGGTCGACGGGGAGGGACCGGCGCAGGCTGTCGATCAGGCCGAGCGCGGTGTGGAGCGGCGGGCCCGGGCGCGAAAAGCGGCCGGGCGTCTCCGCCGGGCCGCTGTAGAGCGCCGACCGCTCCGGCATCTGCGGCGCCAGCACGAACGCCGGAAACCGTTGGCGGACCTCGGGCCGCGCCCACGACTTCGGGAACCGGTCGAGGTGGGAGAGCGCGTCCGCTCCAATCTCACCGGCCCCGTGGAAGACGACCACGAGGGGGGAGCGATCGCCGGCCTCGACCCGGGGCGGCGGCAGGAGCCGGTAGCGGATCGTCGCCGAGTCGTCGGCGAAGGTGCCCGCCTCGAACAGGTCCGGGCTCAGCGCCTCGATCTCGGCGACGGCGTGGGCCGCCGCCGCGCTGTCGGCGCCGACGAGGCGGGGGACGACCTCGGTCTGGCCCGCCTCGGGCGTCGTGACGGGAGAGCCGGCGCAGGCGCCGAGGCCGAGGAGGGCGGCCGCGAGGAGCGGGAGGCGCATCAGAGCTCGAGGTCCTGCCAGGCCACGAGGGCGGGGAAGAGGGGGAGGAGGTAGCGCTGGCTCGTGACGAGGTACGGCATCCCGCCCCCGCCCGTGCCCGAGTCGTCGGCGACGTGGCGGCGGACGGTCCGGCGGTGGACCGTCAGGAACGTGCCGTCGGTGGGCGAGTGGAGCGCGTCGTCGGTGGCGGCGACGCGGGCGAGGACGTGGGCGAGCGCGCTCTGCGGGGCGCGGGCTTGGAGGTAGTACGCCCCGGCGCGGGCCGCGTCCATGCCGTCGCGACGAGCGTTCTCGGCCTCGGCCGCCGTTTCGAGGTCCTGGCAGAAGTCGTCGACGGCGTCCTCAGCGGCCGCGGCGTCCGGGGCGACGTCGGCCGCCAGCCCGAGCGTGGCGCGGAACCGGTCGACGGCCCGGTCCACGTCGGCGGCGTGGATCCGGCGGACGGCGGGCGGAGG
>JAAXJP010000605.1 GCA_012269805.1 Rubrivirga sp. | reverse complement strand
GCGGTACGCGAGCTGGGTTCAGAACGTCGTGAGACAGTTCGGTCCCTATCTGCTGCGGGCGTTGGAGAATTGAGTGGAGCTGTCTTTAGTACGAGAGGACCGAGACGGACTGACCTCTAGTGTACCAGTTGTGTCGCCAGATGCATTGCTGGGTAGCTACGTCGGGAAGGGATAAGCGCTGAAAGCATCTAAGCACGAAGCCCACCACAAGATGAGTTCTCCCTTGTAGGTCGTTCGAGATTAGGACGTTGATAGGCTGCAGGTGTACGCATGGCAACATGTTTAGCCGAGCAGTACTAATTACCTACGTGAGCTTGAAGCATTCCACCTCGTACGTGTGTACGTATCGATTGGACTGATTCGAGACGCTCGAAACGCCTTTGCTCCGAGACGCCCGGTTTTTCCGGGCGACCCGATGCAGTTTTGCTACGGCTATCCGCACGTCACCGATTTCTTGGTGACTATAGCGCGGGGGTTCCACCTCTTCCCATTCCGAACAGAGCCGTTAAGCCCCGCAGCGCCGATGGTACTGCCGATTGGTGGGAGAGTAGGTCGTCGCCAAGTCCCTGTGAGCCCCGTCACTTTCGAAGTGGCGGGGCTCTCTTTGTTTACGTCGCTCGGATCAGCGCTAACGCGTCGTCCAGGACGCGCGCTCCGATGTCTTCTTTAGAGAGGGTCCCATCCAAGACGAGAATCCGGTCGGCCTCAGAGCGACTTAGACCCCGGTAGCCGGCTCGTACCCTGGAATAAAAGTCGCGGTCGCTCTGTTCGATCCGGTCGTGCGGGCGTTCTGACCGTCGGCGCGCCGCCTCTTCGGGTGATACATCGACGAGATACGTCCGCGAAGGGGACCGGCCTGCGGTCGCGAAGCGGTGGAGGGTCTTCATCCAGCCCGCCTCGGCAAGCCCGCGCCCGGAGCCTTGATACGCCGTGGACGAATCGTAGAACCGATCGGCGATGACTACAGCGCCACGGTTCAGGGCAGGGCGGACGACGGCCTCGACAAGCTGGGCACGCGCTGCGGAGAACAAGAGGAGCTCCGCACGAGGCGAGATCTGAGACTCCGGATCCAGGAGGAGCTCCCGAATCTGCTCGCCCAGGACAGTACCCCCGGGCTCCCGCACGTCCACTACTTCAAACCCGCGCGCGCGCAGGGCGTCGGCGAGTAGGCGCGCCTGAGTCGACTTTCCCGACCCGTCAATCCCTTCGAAGCTGAAAAACATGCGAGACGGAGGCGTAAAGGGGGGTGTGGAACATCCCTGCGGGGTGTCGTAAGAGGGCGACCAAGACGGCGCGAGGTTCTCGCCGGTCATTGCATCCCCGCAGGGCGCCGGCTATACTAGCCCCGACGGGGTGGAGCCTCGGGCGACCCCCGTTCGTCCCCCACCTGATGCAGAGCCTCGGCTCGACCGCGAATGTTCGACTTCGAGTTCGACGACCCTACCGAAGGTGACCGCTCGGACGACCTGATCGAGGCCTACGAATCCCACCTCCGCGACGGGGGGCCGGCCTTCTTCGATGTCGACGACCTGGAGTACATCGCCACGACGTACTTCGAGACGGGGCGCCTGACGGAGGCGCTTGACGTGGTCAATGTCCAGATCGAGCGGTCCCCGGGCTCATCCGACCCGTGGATGCGGCGGGGGATTCTGTTGAATCACCTCGACCGGCACGAGGAGGCGTTGGAGGCCTACGATCAGGCGCTGGCGCTCAACCCGGTCGACGCTGAGACGCTCGTCAATCGCGGAATCACCCTCGACACGCTGGGGCGCTCTGAAGACGCGCTGGACGACTTCGAGCAGGCCCTCTCCTTCGACCCCTTCGCTTCGGACGCCCTCTTCAACCGTGCCATCGCGTTGGAAAAGATGGACCGGTTCGAGGACGCGGCGGCGGCGCTCGAAGCCTGCGCCGAGGCAGACCCGGAGCACCCGGAGGTCTGGTACGAGCTCGGCTTCTGCTACGATCAACTCGATCGGCTCGACGACAGCGTTCGGGCGTATGACCGCCAGATCGATGTCGACCCGTACGCGCAGAACGCGTGGTACAACCGCGGGATCGTCCTCAATCGGCTCAGCCGGTACGAGGAGGCCGTAGGCTCGTACGACTTCGCGGTCGCCATCGACGACGGGTTCACGTCGGCGTGGTACAACCGCGGCAACGCGCTGGCCAACCTCGGCGACGCGCAAGGTGCGGCCGAGAGCTACCTCAAGGTGCTGGAGTACGAGGACGGCGACGCCGCCACGTTCTACAACCTCGGCCTCGCTTACGACGACCTTGGCGACTACGTCACGGCCGTCGATTACTTCCGCCGGGCCGTCGCTGACGACGCCGACTACGCGGACGCGTGGTACGGGATGGGCTGCGCGCTCGACGGCCAAGGCCTGTACAACGAAGCGCTGGCGTCCTTCGCCCGCGCCATCGCTCTCGCGCCCGAGGAAGGTGAGTACTGGCACGCCCGTGCCGACACCGAATACAACGCCGGGCGCCTGCCCGAGGCGCTCCGGGCTTACACCCACGTCGTCCGCCTCGACCCGGAGAACAAAGACGCGTGGCTCGACCTCGCCGAGACGCGGCTCGAGGCCGGTCTCCGGATGGAGGCACTCGATGCGTTCTCGCAGGTCGTGCGCCTCGACCCGACCTCGTCGGAAGCCCACCTCCGTCAGGCGTGGGCCCTCGCCTCGATCGGCCAACGCGAGAACGCAGTCCGGTCGTTCCGCCGCGCGGCGGAGCTGGACCCGTCACGGGCCGAGGAGATCCGCCGGGCGTACCCCGACCTGATGGGCGGCGACGTGCGACCCGGCGCTGGGGGCCTCGGCCGCGGCGCGGCCGGAGACGAGCGCGCCTAGGGGGAGGCGAGGAGATGGACACCGGCAGAGCCTCCAGCGGGGCGGGGGCGCTGTCCGGCGACGGCCGCCAGCGGATCGGGGCGTCAACGAGAATCGTCGCGCTGCTCGGCGATCCGGTGGGGCACTCGCTGTCGCCCTTGCTCCACAACGCCGCGTTCGCAGAGCAGGAGCTCGACCTCGTCTACCTCGCCTGCGCCGTCGAGGTGGAGCGACTCGGCGCAGCGATGGACGGGCTCTGGGCGCTCGGCGCGCGCGGCGCGAACGTCACGATTCCACACAAGCGGGGCGCGCTGATGCACGCGGTCGAGGCGACGCCGACCGCCCGGGCGCTCGGGGCGGCAAACACGCTGGTTCGGACCGAGAGCGGGTGGCAGGCCGACAACACCGACGTCGCCGGGTATCTCGCACCGCTCGAACCGCATCGGCAGCGGCTGGCGGGCGCGCCCGTCGTCGTGTTCGGGGCCGGCGGCGCGGCACGGGCTGTGGCGTACGGTTCGTCGATCGGCCTCGGCGCTGCGGCCGTGACGGTGGTGGCGCGGCGACCGGCGCAAGCCGAGGCGCTGGCGGCCGACCTGGACGCTGCGACGGGTGGAACAGAACTGCGCGTGTCGACGCCCGGCGACGCGGCAGACCATGTGCGAGAGGCCGCGCTCGTCGTCAACGCGACGCCGCTCGGAATGGGGGATGGGCGGACACCCTGGCCCGTTGCGTCCGATTTCCGAGAGGGCCAGATCGTCTACGACCTCGTCTACCGCCCAGCGCGGACGCCGCTACTGCAGATCGCTGGGAGCCAAGGCGCGACGTCGATCGGCGGGCTCCCGATGTTGCTCGGCCAAGCCGCCGACGCATACCGCCAGTGGACGGGCCGCGACTTCCCTCATGCCGTCGCCCGCGCGGCGGCGCTCACCGCCCTGGGCCAAGACCCATGACCGACGCCATCCTCCGTCCGGCCCTCGCCGACGGCCGCGTCGTGGCCGGCTTCACGACACGCGCCTTTTCGCCCGAGACCGATTCGCTCGAGAGCGCCCGCGCCCGTCTCGGCGAGACGCTAGGGATGCCCGTCGCGTCCGTCGGGCAGGTCCACGGCGCGGACGTGGCGGTCGTCCGTGAGGCCGGACACGTGGACGCGCACGACGGGCTCGTCACGGACCAGGCGGGGCTCGTGCTAAGCGTCGTCGCGGCCGACTGCGCGCTCGTGCTGCTGGCAGACGCCGAGGCGGAGGTCGTCGGCGCGTGCCACAGCGGGTGGCGAGGGACCGTCGCCGGGATCGTCGGCGAGACGGTCCGGCAGATGCGGGCGCTCGGCGGCGAGCCGGGACGGACGCGCGCCTACCTCGCGCCGTGCATCTCGACGGAGGCGTTCGAGGTGGGGGAGGAGGTCGCGGCCGCGTTCGACGACTCGGTGGTCCTCCGCAAGGACGAATGGCCGCGGCCGCACGTCGACCTCCGGGCCGACCTCCGCCGCCAACTTGCCGAGGCGGGCATCCTGGACGTCGAGGTCGAGGGGAGCTGTACGGTCGCCGACGAGCGGTTTTACTCCTATCGCGGCGAGGGCGGGACGCCGGGCCGGATGCTCGGCTTCGTGGGGATTCGGGAGATCCCGTAGCGCCGAGTATCTTCGCGATCACAGAATGATGATCGCACCGACATGCCCGACGCTACGCAAGCCGGAGTCTCCGACGTGGAGACCTCCGCCCCCGACACACGCTGGACCCTCCGTCCGGTCGAGGACGAGCTCCTGGTCGACGCCCTCGCGGCCGACCTGAACAAGCTCCCCTACGCGCTCGCCCGCTCGCTGGCCCTCCGCGGCGTGCGCAGCTTCGACGACGCGCACACGTTTTTCCGTCCGTCGCTCTCGCGCCTCCACGACCCGTACCGGATGCGGGACATGGACCGGGCCGTCGCCCGCGTCGCCGCCGCCATCCGGGGAGGGGAGCGCGTGATGGTCTACGGCGACTACGACGTCGACGGGACGACGTCGACGGCGATGATGACGACGTTCCTCCAGAGCCAGGGCCTGGAGGTCAGCTTCTTCATCCCCAACCGGTTCGAGCACGGGTACGGCATCAGCGAGGCCGGCATCGACGTGGCCGCCGAGCGCGGCGCGTCGCTCATCGTGGCCCTCGATTGCGGCATCACGGCCGTCGACGAGACCGCCTACGCGGCGTCGCTTGGGATCGACCTCGTCATCTGCGACCACCACACGCCGGGCGACGTGCTGCCCGACGCGGCGGCCGTCCTCGACCCGAAGCGGGCCGACTGCGAGTACCCGTTCGACGGGCTCAGCGGGTGCGGGGTCGGGTTCAAGCTGATCCAGGCCGTCATCGCCGAGCTCGGGCTGCCGGAAGAGGAGGCGTGGCCGTACCTCGACCTCGTGGCCGTGAGCACGGCCTGCGACATCGTCCCGATGGTGGGCGAGAACCGCGTGCTGATGCGGGCCGGGTTGAAGCAGCTCTGCGACGCCCCGCGCGTCGGGATCGTGGCCTTAGCCGAGCGGGCGAACGTGGACCTCAACGCGTGCACGTCGTCGAAGATGGTGTTCCAGATCGGCCCGCGGATCAACGCGGCCGGGCGGATCGACGACGCGAGCGTGGCGGCCGAGCTCCTGGCCTCGACCGACCCCGACCAGGCGCGCCGCCTCGTCGACGCCATCGAGGCCCTCAACCTCCGCCGGCGCGACCTCGACCGCCAGACGCGCGACGAGGCGTTCGCCATCGCCGAGCGGCAGATGGAGAGCGACCCGCTCGCGCTCGTCGTCTACAAGCCCGGCTGGCACCCCGGCGTCATCGGCATCACGGCGAGCCGCGTGGCCGAGCGCTTCCACCGGCCGACGGTCCTCCTCACGTCGAACGGCGTGGCGAGCACGGCCAAAGGCTCGGCGCGGTCGGTCAAGGGGATCTCGATCTACGAGGCCCTCAGCCACTGCTCCGACCTGCTCGACCGGTTCGGCGGGCACGCCTTTGCCGCCGGCCTCGCGCTCCCCATCGAGCGCGTCGACACGCTCCGCGACCGGCTCCAGGACGCCGTCGGCCTCGCCGTCGAGGACACGGACGACCTCGTGCCCGAGGTCGAGATCGACGCGCACCTCCACCTCGCCGAGGTATCGCCCCGGTTCTGGAGCGTGCTCAAGCAGTTCGGCCCGCACGGCCCCGACAACCTCCGCCCGACGTTCTGGGGCCGCGGCCTCAAGGTCGTCGGCCAGCCGTCGTGCGTCGGCGCGCAGAAGCAGCACCTCCGGATGCGGGTGGCCCAGATCGACGGCGGGCCGACGTTCTCCGTCATCGGCTTCGGGCTGGCGGACCGATACGACGCCGCGCTCACGAGCGTCCGCCGCGGCCGGCCCTTGGAGCTGGCGTTCCAGGTCGACGAGAACACGTGGAACGGGCGGACGACGCTCCAACTCCGCGCTCAGGACCTCCGCCTCGACGCCGAGGCGGAGTAACCGGGAGGGGTGCGGCGGGGGGCGTCTTCCGACCCCGAGTTCGCGGTCGAGGGCCGAGAGTCCTTCGGCTTTTTCCGGCGCTGTGAAGCGGCGGCGAACGGCATAGGGAATGGACTGAGCGGCCTGTAGGACGGGTGCTTAGATGAGGGGTGGAGTGGACATATGTCGCGGGGGCGACGGTTGGAAGCACACAACGCAGCCCCGCTGCATCGACCCCTCCTCGTCCCCCTTCCTTTCATGTCCTCCACTCTCCTCAAGGACACCCCGGCGTTTACCAGCCGGCGTGACTTCTTCAAGCGGGCCGGCTTCGGGCTCGGTGCAGCGGCCGCCGCCGTCTCGCTCCAAGCCTGCGACTCCGACGACCCGATCGACGACAACGGCGACGTCGTCACGCTCGACTTCTCGAGCGACTTTGGCGTGCTGAACTACGCCTACGCCCTCGAGCAGCTCGAGGCTGGCTTCTATGCGACCGTCGTCGGCGACGCCGCCTTCGGCTCGACGTTCAGCACCGACGAGCAAGGCATCTTCCGGGACTTGGCCGCCCACGAGGCCATCCACCGCGACTTTTTCGAGGCCGCGATCATGGGCGCCGGCGGGACCCCGATCCCGGACCTCACGCCAGACTTCTCGTCCATCGACTTTTCCGACCGGGACAACGTGCTCGCCGTCTCGCAGACGTTCGAGGACCTCGGCGTGAGTGCCTACAACGGCGCCGGTAAGTACATCCAGAACGACGCGTACCTCCTGCTCGCGGGCAAGATCGTGTCCGTCGAGGCTCGCCACGCCTCGGTCATCGCCGGCCTCATCATGGACAACTCGATCGCCGCCAGTGGCCAGATCGACGCGAACGGCCTCGACCGCGCCCTCGAGCCGAGCGCCGTCCTCGCCGCCGCCGGCGACTTTATCCAGGACGACATCGCGCTCGCCAACGTCCCGACCGTCTAGCGCGCCCGCTCGCCGTCCACCGCCCGCGACCTCGGGCCCTCCTCCGACTCCCCCTCTCCGATGAACTCCCTCCTTTCCGTTTTCGACACCGAGGCGGCCGTGAAGTCACGCCGCGACGCCCTCGGTACCGTCGGCAAGCTCGGCCTCGGCGCCGCGCTCGCCTCGGTCCCCTTCCTTAAGCCGGGCGTGGCCCGCGCGCAGACCTCGACCGGCGACGCCGGCATCCTCAACTTCGCGCTCACGCTCGAGTACCTCGAGCGGTCGTTCTACCGGCAGGCCCTCGACTCGGGCGAGATCCCGGGCGACGTCCGCCCGCTGTTCCAGACGATCTACGACGACGAAGCCGCGCACGTCGACTTTCTCCGCAGTGCCATTCAAGACGCCGGCGCCGACCCGGTCGACTACACCGACAGCGACTTCGCCTTCGGCGACTTCGTGACCTCGTACGGCGGGATTGCCGCCCTCGCGCAGGGCCTCGAGGACACGGGCGTCCGCGCTTACAAGGGCCAGGCCACCTCGATCATGACGCCAGCCTTCCTTCAGGCCGCGCTCCAGATCCACTCGGTCGAGGCCCGTCACGCCGCGGCCATCCGGCGGCTCGACGTGAGCCCGGCCGAGCAGGGCTGGATCCCGAACGGCCAGCCCGGCGCCCCGGACGCCATCGCGCCGGTCTACGCCGGCGAGGACAACGTGACGCAGGGCGGCGTGAACCTCGCGTCCGCACTCTCGGGCTACACCATGACCGAGATCACGGAGGCCTTCGACGAGCCGCTCGACATGGACAGCGTCCTCGCGATTGCGGGCCAGTTTATCACCGGCGACGAGGGCGACGGCGAGGACTAGTCCTCGGCCCCGTCTGCACAATGAGCGCCCGGCGTCTTCGGACGCCGGGCGCTCCGTTTGTGTCCGTGCCGGTCGGTCCGCCTCGACGCCGAGGCGGACCTACCCGACGGCGGCGCGCGCGGCGGCCACGCTGATCCCGACCGCGAGCGCGTCCTCGACGACGGCGACGGCGGGGTCGGGAAGGTCGAGCTCGTCGCCGACGCGTCGGCGCGCCTCCATCATGGCGAACGACGACACGGCGGCGCTCACGGCGCCCACGACCGCGGGCAGAATCGGGCTCTGACGACGCGCAGCCGCTACAGCCGCGCCGGCCAACGCGCCGGCCCCGATCCGGCCGAGGAGGGGCGTTGGGCCGGTCCGTGCAGGCGTCATCGGCAGCTTGTCGCCGACGAGCTCGCCGGCGGCGGCCAGTGGAAGGAGGGCCACGGCGCGGTCGGAGGCGAGCGCTGCGGCAGGCTGGCGGCGGCGGCGGGCGAGTTGAGGGACGCGCGGCCTTGTGCGGTTCAGCGCCTGGGCGAGCGCGGCGGCGGGCATCATGCTGCGCATGCCGGCCGCCCAGCCGAGCGCAGCCGCGAGGCCGGTCGTCGGGGCGCTCATGCCTTCGACAGCTCGCTCTCAGACTTGAGGACCCGGTCGCCGTCGTCCTGCTCGATGAGGTAGGCCGGGTTGTCGCTGTCTGCGTCGCGCGTGACCTCGTTGCCGTCGATCGTGCGCGTGACCTTCTCGGTGAATGACTCCTGGACGGTGCCCGTCCCGGTCCCGCTTCCCCAGGACCATTCGACCGTGTCGCCTTGGTTGTACGTCGGCATCGTGTGCAGAGGGGGGAGGTGGCCTCCTCCGACCCGGCCCGCCCTGCGGAGGTCCGCGGTCCGGAATGAATCAGGGCCGGCCCCACGACGGAGCCGGCCCTGACGAAGGGAGTGCCGAGGTGGGGCTACTCGGCGCCGCGGGGCGGCGTCGAGGCACCAGCGCGCTCAGCGGCGAGGCGGACCGCCGCCGCCGCGTCGACCACGCCGCCCGTGACCGAGAGCTCGCCGAAGGCGACCTCCTCGTCCGAGCCCGGCCGGGCCGTCAGGACGTCATACCGCGTCGCCGAGTCGAGGAGGATCTGGCGGACCTCCTCGGCCGAGAGCTCGGGGAAGTACGCCATCACGAGGGCCGCGACGCCCGCCACGACCGGTGAGGCGAAGCTCGTCCCGTTCGCCGTCTGGATCCCGCCACCGGGCTTGAGCGACGTGACGCCCGCGCCCGGCGCGAACAGGTCGACGCCCGTCCGGCCGTAGTTGGAGAAGCTGGCCGCCAGCGCCTTGTTGTCCGCCCCGCTCGCGCCGACCTCGAGCCAGCCGCCCGTGACCGTCCCGTCGAGGAGCGTCCGCGTCGGGAAGTTGTCCTCGACGTCGATGTCCTCCGACGAGTTGCCGGCCGCGTGGACGAGGAGGACGCCGTTCTCGACGGCGTAGGCCACGGCCGCGTCGACGGCCGCCTTCTGCGGCGAGTACCCCTTCCCGAAGCTCATGTTGATGATGTCGGCCCCGTTGTCGACCGCGTAGCGGATCGCGTTGGCGACGTCCTTGTCGCGCTCGTCGCCGCCGGGCACGGCGCGGAGGGCCATGATCCGGGCCGGCGCGATGCCGTCGATGCCCACGTCGTTGCCACGCACGGCGGCCACGAGGCCGGCCACGCCCGTCCCGTGGTTCGGGTCCGGCCCGGCCACGTCGGCGTTGCCGTAGAGCCGCTCCGCGACGTCGGCGTAGTCGTCGCCGACGACGCCGCGCGGGTCGTAATCGGGGTTGAGGCCGTACTCGAGCCGGCTCTCGATGCTCTCGGCAAAGTCCTCGAGGTCGGAGAGGCTGGCGCCCTGCTGGGCGAGGAAGGACAGCGCGCGGATGTCGTCGTCCTGGTCGGCGTCGCCGAGGGTGTAGTCGTCGCCGTGCTTGTCGCGCATGTGGGCGTCCTCGGAGCGGGCGGCGGCGAGGAGCGGGCCGAGCTGGACGGCCTGCTCGGCGAGCGGCCGGCGCTCCTCCTCGAGCGCGGTCTCGAGCGCCTCGCAGTCGGCGTACGTCGCGTCCGGCGTGCCGGCGCGGCAGAGGGCCACGAGGCGGGCGAGCTCGTACGTGTCGTGCTCGACGTTCTCGCCCTCGGCGTTGCCGAGGAAGCTCCACCCGTGGACGTCGTCGACGTAGCCGTTGCCGTCGTCGTCGATGCCGTTGCCGGCGACCTCGTCGGCGTTCGTCCAGAGGACCGGCGCGAGGTCCGGGTGCGCGATGTCGACGCCGGAGTCGATGATGGCGACGACGACCTCGGTGGGCTCGCGGTCGCCGAGGGCGGCGTAGGCCGCGTCGAGGCTGATGCCGGCGACGCCGTCGGCGTCGCGGTCGAGGAGGTGCCAGTTCTCGGGCGGGGCGGCCTGGGCGAGCGCGGCCGGGGCGGCCAGCGCGAGGGCGCCGAGGACGAGGGATCGGAGGCTCATGGGGAGGGCGTCGGACATCGGGACGTGCCGGCCACTCGGGCGGCGGCACAGGGAGCACACACAACGGGGCCCCAGCGCATCTGTTACGTGCGCCGGGGCCCCGGAAGATCGCGCCAAACACTGCTCCCGGTTCCCTCGCCTCGGCACCGAGGCGGGCGGAGTCGCGACGGTCGGGCACTCACCTGACGGTTGCGGCGTTGAGCCCTCGCACCGCCTCCCGTGCCTCTCGCTCGTCGCTACGCCCTTCACCTCTGCCAGCCGCATGCCCCGCATCCTCTGGGCCGACGACGAGATCGACCTCCTCAAGCCCCACGTCCTCTTCCTCGAAGCCAAGGGCTACGCCGTCGACACGGTGTCGAACGGCGCCGACGCCGTCGACCGCGTGAAGGCGGGGGGCGGCTACGACGTCGTTTTCCTCGACGAGCAGATGCCCGGCCTCGGCGGGCTCGACGCGCTCCAGGAGATCAAGGGCGCCCGCCCCGAGACGCCCGTCGTGATGATCACGAAGAGCGAGGAGGAGCACATCATGGAGGACGCGATCGGCCGCCAGATCGCCGACTACCTCATCAAGCCGGTCAACCCGAAGCAGATCCTGCTCTCGGTCAAGAAGATCCTCCAGGGCGCCCAGATCCGCGGCGAGACCGTCCAGCGCGACTACCTCCAGGGCTTCGGCCAGCTCTCGGCTCGCATCGGCGGCGACCTCGACGCGACCGAATGGACGGAGGTCTACGAGCAGCTCGTCCGCCACGACCTCGACCTGGAGGGGGCCGACGAGGGCGTCCGCCAGATCCTCGACGACCAGTACCGCGAGGCCAACGACCGCTTCGCCGACTTTGTCGAGGGCCGCTACGAGCGGTGGATCGCGCGGGCCCGCGACGGCGAGAAGCCCACCCGCGACCGCCCGACGCTGAGCCACGAGCTCCTCCCGACGCACGTCTTCCCCCACCTCGGCGACGTCGGCAAAAAGCCCGAGCGCCCGGTCGTCTTCCTCTTGGTCGACTGCATGCGGTACGACCAGTGGCTCCTCTTCGAGCGCCACCTCCACGGGCTCTACGACGTCGACCGCCAGTGGCACTTCGGGCTGCTCCCGACCGCCACGCCGTTCTCACGCAACGCCATCTTCGGGGGGATGCTGCCCATCGACCTCGCCAAGCGCCACCCGAGCTACACCGTCGACGAGCGGCAGGACGAGGCGTCGCTCAACGCCCACGAGGACGAGTATCTCCACGACCTCCTCGACCGGAAGCACCGCGGCGACCTCCGCCTCCGCTACGAGAAGGTCATCAGCCAGTCCGACGGCCTCTCGTTCGCCGACCGCGTCACGGACTTTCTCCAGCACGACCTCTCGGCCATCGTCGTCAACTTCGTCGACATCCTGGCCCACTCGCGGAGCGACACGCGGATCCTGAAGGAGATCGCGCCCGACGTGCCGGCGTACCGGTCGCTCACGGGCGCGTGGTTCGAGCACAGCTGGCTGCTGGCGGCGCTCCAGGAGTTCGCCCGCCACGACTGCACGGTCGTCGTGAGCACCGACCACGGCGCCGTCCGGGCGCTCCACCCGACGAAGGTGATCGGCGACCGCGAGACGTCGACGAGCCTCCGCTACAAGCACGGCCGGAACCTGAAGGTCGACGGCTCCGACGCCATCTTCGTCAAGGAGCCCGAGGCGTACGGGCTGCCGCGCCTGGGCATCAACGAGAACTACATTTTCGCCAAGGGCGACTCGTACTTCGTCTACCCGACGAACTACAACCGGTACGTGAACCAGTACCGCGACACGTTCCAGCACGGCGGCGTGACGATGGAGGAGTGCCTCCTGCCCGTCGTGACGCTCCGGCCGAAGGGCTGACCGACCCCGCCCGCCTCGGGGGACCGACCGAGGCGGACGCCGCCGGCGTGCGGGGGACCGCG